>JBKJKH010000069.1:0-6205 GCA_046597595.1 Gemmatimonadaceae bacterium | reverse complement strand
GCGCTGCGCGACATGATCCAGAGCCATCTCACGCAGCTGTTCATGGTGGTGGCGATGGAGGTGCCTTCGGCGTTCGAGGCATCCGCGATTCGCGCCGAGAAGATCAAGGCACTCAGGGCGGTGCGTCCCATCACGCCCGCCGACGCGGTGCTGGGGCAATACGAACCGGGTCTGCTGGGCAAGGAAGAAGTGCACGGTTATCGAGAGGAGCCTGGCGTCGATCCGAACTCGAATACCGAGACGTTTGGTGCGGTGCGGCTCCACGTGGAGAACTGGCGTTGGCAAGGCGTGTCATTCGTTCTCAGAACGGGCAAGCGACTCGCGAAGCGCCTCACGGAAATCGAGATCAAGTTCCGGCGAGCGCCGGTGTGGATGTTCCGTGCCGTCCATCAGCCCGAACTTCACCGGAACACGCTGCTGCTCACGCTTCAACCGAATGAAGGGTTCTCGCTGTACTTCGACGTGAAGGCTCCCGGTGAGCCATTCCGGATCCAGCGGCTGCCGCTGCACTTCAACTACGCCGAGGAGTTTCAGTCTCTACCGGAGGCGTATCAGACGTTGCTGCTCGACCTGCTCATCGGTGACCAGACGTTGTTCGTCCATGCCGACGAGGTCGAGGCGAGCTGGGCCCTGTATGCGCCGCTCCTGGACGGGCGACGCGCGGTGCATCCGTATCCTGCGGGAAGCTGGGGGCCGACTGAGGCCGAAGCGCTTTCGTCGAGAAATCCTGGCATGTGATGCGCGGGTACGTTGACAACCTTGTGTACGATGACGCAGACGCGCTCGCTGACGCAGCTGCTCACCACATCGCCACCGTTCTCGAGGATGCGATCCGCGACCGCGATATGGCGACGTTGTGTGTCGCCGGTGGCGGAACGCCGCGCGCGACGTACGAGTGGCTCACCAGCACGTACTCCACGACAGTCGACTGGTCGCGTGTCGAGATCTGGTTTGGTGACGAACGATGTGTTCCGCCGGACCACGAACACAGCAATTTCCGAATGGTCGATGCGGCGCTTCTGGCGCACGTCGGCATTCCGCGGGCGAGGGTGCATCGCATCGAGGGTGAACTGGCGCCTGACGAGGCGGCTCGCCGCTATGACCTCGAGCTGCACGCCGCCTTTCCTGACGTCATGGGCGAGGCGTCGTTCGATCTGCTGCTGCTGGGCATTGGCAGTGACGGTCATGTCGCCTCACTCTTCCCTGATAGCCCGGCGCTGCAGGAGCATTCGCGGTGGGCGATGTCGGTGACGCCACCGGCACTCGAGCCAAAGATACCCCGTGTAACGCTCACGCCATCGATACTGCAGCGAGCCCGGCGGGTGCTGTATCTCGTGTCGGGAGAATCGAAGCGCGCGATCGTGCGGCAAGTATTGCTCGGCGGAGAAGCGCTCCCGGCGTCGATGTTTCACGGTCGCGAGCAGACGCTGTGGCTCATGGACATGGACGCGTCGCCCGGGCGCTAGCTTTCCGGGATGAAGTATTGCTGGAGTGCAGTCGCACTGCGGGCGGCCGTGCTGGTGCTGGTGGGAGCCTCGTTGCTTCGCTCGCAGCCACCGGCGGGCGGGCGGATACGCAAGGAAGTGAACGCCGCACGCTCCACGGATTACGATACGGTGCCGCCGCGCCTCATGCGCGAGATGCGTGGGGTATGGGTCGCCACCGTGGGGAACATGGACTGGCCGTCGCGTGCCGGGCTTTCCACCGCGCAGCAGAAGGCAGAACTGCTGGCGATTCTCGACCGCTCGGTCGCACTGCACCTCAACACGGTGATCTTCCAGGTGCGCCCGGCGGGCGACGCGCTATACCGGTCGTCGCTGGAGCCGTGGTCGGAGGTGTTGACCGGAACGATGGGCCAGGCGCCGTCGCCCGCGTACGACCCGCTGGAGTTTGCGATCGTGGAGTCGCACAAGCGCGGGTTGGAGCTGCACGCGTGGTTCAATCCTTACCGTGCACGCACGCCGGTGATGCGATCGCCAATCTCGAGCAGTCACGTGGCCCGCGAGCATCCCGAATGGGTTCGTCGATACGGGACGCACCTCTGGATGGATCCCGGCGAAGCGGCGGTGCGGCAGCACACGATCAATGTCGTGCTCGACGTGGTGCGCCGGTACGACCTCGATGGTGTGCACATCGACGACTATTTCTACCCATATCGGGAAACGGACCCGCGAACGCGCCGCGAGATCGAGTTTCCCGATGGCGCGACGTATCGCCGGTATCAGCGCAACGGCGGTCGGCTGGCGCTCAATGACTGGCGTCGCGAAAACGTGAGTACGCTCGTGCGGGAGCTGTACGAGTCGGTGCACGGCGTGAAGCCGTGGGTGAAATTCGGCGTGAGCCCCTTCGGGATCTGGCGCCCCGGCAATCCCCCCGGCGTCGAAGGGCTGGATGCGTACCAGGAGATCTTCGCGGACGCGCGCACGTGGGTGCGCAACGGATGGCTCGACTATGTGGTGCCGCAACTCTACTGGTCGCTGGACAGACCCAAGCAACCGTATGTGCCGCTCATGGCGTGGTGGGCGCAGCAGAACCAGCACCAGCGTCATATCTGGATCGGCAACTACACGAGCAAGGTCCGAATAGGCGCCTCGCGGCAGAACTGGCTGTCTGAAGAGGTCATCAGGCAGATCGAGCTGACGCGGGGGCCGTACGGCTCAAGCGGCAATGTGCACTTCAGCATGGAAGTGTTCATGAAAGACCGCGACCGGATCGTGTCGAAACTCGCGCAGGGGCTGTATGCGCAAACAGCGGCCGTGCCCGCCTCTCCGTGGCTCAAGCAGACGCTCCCCCGTGTCCCGCGCCTAACGACGACGACGGCTGCGGGCGACATCCTGCTGCGCATTGCGACCGACGACCAGGAGCCGGTGCGCTTCTGGGTGCTGCGGATGCGTGATGAACGCGGGTGGAGCACGACGATCCTGCCAGGCGAGGAACGCAGCTTCATCATTGCGGAGAGTGGTCGGCGCGTGCCGGCCGCCATCGCGGTCAGCGCACTTGATCGAGCGCAGAACGAGGGAGACGTGCGGATTCTGGTGCTGCGCCGGAGTTTGGCGGCCCCGTGAACGGTGCCTGCCCGCGGCGATCGCCGGGAACACGCGCGGCGCGGGCGAGGGTGATGCTGTCGCCAAACGAGTAGTCGAGCGGGCCCAGGGTGAGCTCGAGCTGCGCGGTCGCGGAGGCGTCGCCCGCGGCGTCGGCGCGGAGCAACTGACGGGTCTGGTGGTAGTGGCGAAGGGTCTGCACGGGCGCGATGGCCGGCGTGATCACCCAACTGTCGAGTTCCTCCCGCACTATGCGTGGAAGGTGTTGCGCGTTCGCACGCGCCAACAGACGCCGGACTTCCGGTACGTCACGCGCCAGCAGCGCGGTACAGAGGGCGTTCAGGAACGAGAGCACGGGACGGCTCCGGCGTGGTTTATTCTCCTTATGCTACCATTGTGCCATGGTGAAGTTCCGGAAGAAGGGTCACGGATGGGTCACGGAGTGCGAGGAGCCTCGAGTACTGAAGTCACTGTCGGCCTGAAGTACTGAGCAACTTCAGACTTCTCTCCCCGTAGAGACACGATGAGTGCACCGGGAGAGGAGTCGGGAGTCGGTCAGTGCCTCAGTCGATCAGGGGTGCAGCAGTCACGGGCCAATGAACGCGTTGGCAGTGTGCTAGTGGAGAGGGACGGTCACGGCAATCTGGTGGGTACGCACATGTGCATTCGCGAGCGTCAACGCGCCACTCGGCGCGAGAAGCACATCGGGTCTCGCCGAACTCGCCGTGCGCGAATCGGGATTCGACGCATCGATGCCCGGCCGCCCTGTTCCGTTCGTCTGTCGTCCCACGTACCGGAGCTCGAGTTCGGGGAAGCGCAGGGTCAGCCCCCAGGTCGGTGTCCACTCGAGCCAGTCTTCACGCTGGGTGCGGCTCGTGCCCGCGACGTAGTCGTTCTGCACGAGGCGATAGCGGATGGAGCGCACGGCAAGGCCGAGTTGAATGCCGAGTTTCTGGAGCAAGTCGTCCGACCCAAGCGCGATCTCGCGTTGCAGACCGGTTCGTAGCTGCGCGTTCTGGAAGACGAATGCGTTTTCGATGGTGCGGTCTCCTGGCTGCAGGGAGCCGCCCCTGGCGAGCGGAGTGACGCGATCGGCCGCAGCCCAGGTGCGACTCCAGATCGGCTCCAGCACTGCTTCTACGCCGATGATGCTTGCTCCCTGGTCCGAGCCCACGCCGATGCCAAGATTGTACGCGTACGAGTATCCTGGATCGCGCGGGATGGACATCAACTCGTAGTTCGGGATTTGCGGGTGGTTCTTGTAGTTCGCCGTAAAGGATGTCGCGGGACGCCACCCCGAAAGTTTCGATGGCGCGCCCTGAAAGACAAAATGCAGCCCGTACGTGTTCGTCCGGTCGAGGTTGTGGCTCACGCGTTCGCGCTGGACAGGCCGGAACGCGAGCGTGTCCCAGATCAAGTCGAAGTTGCTGACGTCGTGAGTCATGTCGACCGCGCTGAACAGGAAGGTGGCCTCCATCGCACTGCCGTTACGACGCTCGGAGAGCAGACCCACGCGGAAGTCCGAGACAGAGCCGGACTGGTCGATCGATTGCGCGTTCGGGTAGAGCAGCTCCACGCCATCCATCGCGTCGAGCGCGCCGTACATGGCGCTGCCGCCGATGGAGAGGTTTTGGCGCAGTCGCGTGCCGAGCATGCCAAACGCATACTGATTCACGTGGGACTGTGAAAGCGTCTGCGGCTGTGGTACGGGAGAAAAACTCCCGAGCGCTTCGACGGTCGGGCCAAAGCAGCAAAACTGGTTGCGCTGCGTGGGCTGCAGTTGCTGGAGCGTGAGGGCGAGGCCACCGAAAGTGTTGCCCGATCGAAAGAGGCCGCCGGCCGGAAGCGTGCGACCGGTGCCCCCGCCCTCCGACACCCCATAGAAGGTTGGCGCGCTGAAGACCTGCGACGTGGCGAGGCGTGATGCCTTGGCGGGGTTCACGAAGGGGTCGAGCAGCGGATCGCGGACGGATAGCGAGAGACCGCCAAATCCAAAGTTTCTCGAGGGAAAGATGAGAAACTGCTCGCCGGTCGCGATGGGGACGGTCTTGATGTCGATGAACTGGGCGCGCGCGGATTCGCTTGCTGTGGCGCAGAGTGAGAGCCCGAAGAAGAACGCTGTACGGCGCATCTGCCTGCTCCTGCTGGCGGAGAATTCGTTGCTCGCTGGTGCTGACCCCGACGGGCAGGGGGAGGTCACAACCAGGCAGGATGCGCGCAGATTTCGCAGATTGTCACAGATCTATCCAGACCGAGTTTCCTCGAGCAACCACACATGGAACTCCTGCTTATTCGTCATGCCATCGCTATGGAACGCGACGACTTCGCGGCGTCGGGGCGCCCCGATTCCGAGCGACCGCTCACCGACGCGGGACGCGCGAAGATGATGGAAATTGCGGCGGGGCTGGCGAGTGTCGTGCCGACGATTGCGATGCTCGCGTCCAGCCCGTACACCCGGGCGCGTGAGACGGCGGACATCGTGGCGGCTGTGTTTCCCGGAGTTCGCCGTGCCGACACGCCGGCGCTGGTGCCTGAGGAGCTCCCCATCTCGTTCGCGCGCTGGCTGGCGGGGCACGCAGCGAGCGCGGACGGTGGCGTGATTGCGGCTGTCGGTCACGAGCCACACCTGGGCGACATGGCCGCGTGGCTCATCGCCGGTGAAGCCGAGCATGCGATCGGCTTCAAGAAAGGCGGCGCGTGCCTCATCGAAATCGATGAGGCGCCGCGCCGCGCATCCGGAACCCTTCGCTGGCTGCTGACGCCGAGCCAGCTGCGACGGCTCGGCTAAATCAGTTTCCCTTGGGCTGGCAGGTCTCGAGGATTTCGCGCTTCGCGCGCCGCTTATCACCGATGAGTTTGTAGAAGTCATCGTAATACGCGAGGGCGTTCTTCGCGGCGTCGGCGTTGAGTTGCGGAATGTCCTTGTAGACAGCGTAGATCGCGTCCTTCTTCTGCGCGAAGAGCGCCGCCGCCGCGATGAACTCCGCCTCGGTCATGCACGGTCCGCGAAACAGGCGCTCGCGAACCGTGCGAATGGGCAGTTTCGGATCCGGCCGCGCATAGCGTGTGGAGATGACTCCCGACCAGTCGAGGTCGTAGGCGACGGTGCGGATATTCATCTGCGCATCGCGCACGAGTTTCACGTTGTGCAGCCCGCCAAC
>JBKJKH010000654.1:0-11159 GCA_046597595.1 Gemmatimonadaceae bacterium | reverse complement strand
ACTCAAGGGGCGTTTTCAGCGCCCCGGCGTTCGGCGGGCCTGCGCGTCAGGAAGTGGCGGGCACTCCGTTAGTCCCCGTGCTGTGGGCCGCGTGGTCGCATGACGACAAGCAGATCGCCTTTGTTCGCGGCGATTCTCTATTCGTGCGCAACGGCGGCGCGGGCGACCGCCTCGTCACGGCTTCCGGCGAGTTGCACTCCTGTGACTGGTCGCCAGACGACGAGTTGTTGGCGTGCGTGGAGGGGAATTCTGTCTCAGTCACGCCAGGACGCCGCATCGGCAACGCCGCACCCAGCCGGCTTGTGCTCATCCACGTTCAGAGCGGGAGGCGAAGGCGGCTGCCGGACAGCGGATTCGAGTTGAGTCCCGCGTGGCATCCGGATGGACGGCGGCTTCTCTTCCTGTCCAACCGCCAGGGCAAGTGGGACGCGTACATCCAGGCAATTGCGTCGAACGGCAGCGCCAAGGGCACGCCCGAGCGGCTCACGACGGGCCTGAGCGCGCAGAGCATCAGCCTGTCTGGAGACGCGTCACGCCTCGTGTACTCCGCATACGAGGCGCGCGCCAACGCATGGGCTCTCCCTATTCCCGCAGACGCACCCGTTTCGGTCAGGTCCGCGGTGAAGCTGACCGACGGCAATCAATTCATGGAGGCCGTGAGCGTCAGTCCGAGCGGACGCTGGCTGGCGTACGACTCGAATTTGCGAGGACCGGCGAACATCTATCGGGCGCCGGTGGCCGGCGGAGAGCAGGAGCAGCTCACCTCCGACAGCACCGGCGATTTCCGCGCCGAGCTCTCCCCGAACGAGAAAGAGTTGGCGTTCATGTCATGGCGCCGCGGGTCGCGCGACGTCTACGTAATGCCACTCGACGGCGGTCCGGTGCAGCAGGTCACGTTCACGCCGGCCCAGGAAACGTTTCCGGCCTGGTCGCCCGACGGCTCCGCGCTCTCGTTCTTTTCCGTGGCCCAGCAGGAAGACGTCTTCACCGTCAAACGCGATGCGGCCGGGAAGTGGGGCACGCCCGTCAAGCGCGGCGGCGGAAGCTTGCCGCACTGGTCGCCGGACGGCCGCTTCCTCTGCTACCAGATCGATTCCATCGGTGCCATCGGCGTCGTGGGCGCCTTCGCCGGTGCACCGCGCATCGTGTATCGGCCTGCAACCGGATCTAACGACCCCTTCGCGGAATCGCCGCTGTTCGCCCGGGACGGCCGAACGCTCTACTTCAAGAGCCACGATGTGCGGGGACGATCGTCCATCTGGTCCGTTCCCCTCGCAGGGGGGCGGCCCCGCCTTCTGGTTCGCTTCGATGATCCGTCGCGCCAGTCGAACTGGCCGGAGATTTCGACCGACGGACAGCGATTCTACTTCACCCTCGATGAATCGCGGAGCGACCTGTACGTGGCGACGCTGACGAAGCGATAGGGACGGGTCCCCTCGTTCACAGGATAGCCAGCGCGAATGCGGCGGCGCATTCAGTCGCGCTCCGAACGCAGGTTCTGTGCGTGCGCACCGCATACGCCGGCCAACCTGCCGATGAGCCCATCTTTCGCATCGTTCATCAACTCCCCACTCCGTGAACCGCGCCCCCAGCTGTTGGCTAGCACGACGACCACCAAGTCCTCGTCCTTCCACACCGTCAACCCCGCTTGCACGCCTGCGTTCGATCCACTGATGCTGATGCGCGGTGGATTCGCACGGGGAAACCATCCAAAGCTCATCGGCGACTCGATGCCCTCTACTGACGGTCGCGCCCACACCAGCGCGAGCGACGCGGGGCTCAGGAGGCCGGGCGTGCGCATCGCGCTGCCGAAGGTGAGCAGGTCATCCACGCTCCCGATCAGGCCACCGCCCGCCATGTTGTGGCTGTAGTCCCAATCCGGGACACGCTGCGGTGCATCCGTGAGCTCGTGGAAGTCCGCCAGATCGTACCACGAGTATCGCGCAGGCCGTTGCGCATTGCCAAGACCCGGACGATCAAATTGTATCGACCGAAGCTTGAGCGGACGGAGAACTGCGTCCGCGAGGTACTGCTGGAAAGAAACTCCTGCAGCGCTCTGAATCGCCATCGCGAGTGCGTTGTAGCCGTAGCTGGAATACGAGTAGCGAGTGGACGGCGAAAGCTCGGCAACCCACGCGCTGTCCTGAAAGAGCGACTGGATTTCCCGGACGTCATTGAAGTGGCGCGTGTACAGCGCCGCGTTTCGCTCCGGCCCCCAGTGCCGCAATGCGCCGAGGTGATGGGCAAGCAGGCGAATCGTGACTGGCCGGCCGGTTGGATGACGGGGGAAGTCCGGCACGTATTGCTGAATCTCCGCATCCAGATCGATGCGGCCCGCCTCCACGAGCTTCAGCAGGGCTGCACCAGTGAACGCCTTGCTGATGCTTGCGAGGGCGAACGCCATCGAGGAGTTCGCAGCGATGCCGGCTTCCTTGTCTGCAAAGCCGCTTGCCTCCCGAAACACCGTGCGTCCCCGCTGTCGTACGCCGACAGAGATCGCGACATTTTGCTGTCGACCCTGAAACTCCGCGATCACCCGGCGAAAGGCGGCGGTCGAATCTGCGCAGTGAGGCAGACTCACAGCGTTGCGGGCCGGTGAGCGCGCACATGCGCTCACGAGACAGCAGGTGAGAACGAGCACGAACCGAGTCGCAAGCCCGAATAACGTGGGGGACGTTGTCATACCGGAATATGAACTCATGAGGGGATGTCGAATACCATGGTACGCCATGGCGCCGCGCTGGAGCGCCCATCTCGCATCCGTCCTCGCCGGTCTTGTCCTCCTTGCGCGGTTGGCGACGGCGCAGGGCACCACCGAATACGAGCGCCGGGAGCTGAAGATTCCGATGCGCGACGGCGTCACACTCTTTGCCGTCGCTCTCATTCCGAAAGGAGCGACCGCTCCTCTCCCGATCATTCTCATTCGCACGCCCTTCAGCGCCGCGAGAGAGTTTCGGAGCGCCACACTCCCGGCATCGCTGCGCGAGCTTGGGGAGGACGGGTACATCTTCGTCAACGAAGACATCCGCGGACGCTTTGGATCGGAAGGGAAGTTTGTTTCGCTGCGACCGCAGCGCGACCCACGCGACGCGCGCGGCGTGGATGAATCGACCGACGCGTGGGACTCCATCGACTGGATCGTGCGCGAACTTCCGCGCAACACCGGTAAGGTCGGCGTCCTGGGCATCTCGTATCGGGGCTGGCTCGCTGCGCTGGCTGGCGTCAACGCCCACCCCGCTGTAAAAGCCATTTCGCCCCAAGGGCTCGTCGCCGACGCGTGGCTCGGCGACGATTTCTTCCATCAGGGAGCATTCCGCCAGACACAAGGCGTCGCGTACGCCGCCTATGTCGAGGGGACCGACGGGCTCTCGATCCCCGACTACGACCAGTACGACTTCTATCGGAAGCACCTCACGCTCGACACGCTGGCGAAGGCGACCGGAATTGCCGACCTCCCGTCGTGGGTCGGCTTTCGGACGCACCCCGCGTACGACGACTGGTGGCAGGCGCGCGCACTGCAGAACACGTATCGCACGCCCGCAGTCCCTACGCTCGTTGTCGGCGGCTGGTGGGATGAAGAAGATCTCCTCGGCCCGCAGCTGCTATATCGCACGCTGGAACGCACAGACACCGCGCAACGCAACTTCCTCGTGATGGGACCATGGTCGCATGGAAGCTGGTCACGCCCTGGTGGCGACTCGTTAGGCGCCGTCAGGCTGGGCAGCAAGTCGGCGGACTATTTCCGCACCAGCATTCAGCGCCCCTGGTTCGCGCACTACCTGCACGGCAAGGGGGACGGCCGTTTCCCCGAGGCGCAGGTTTTCGAGACCGGCGCCAATGCATGGCGCACGTTCGACACATGGCCACCTCGAGAAGCCACCCTGCGTCGCCTCTATCTGCGGGAAAACGGCCTCCTGGCCTTCGATCCGCCTCCCGCCTCCACTCCATCGCGAGGAAAAGCGCGACTCACTGCCGCGGACCCGATGCACTCCAGTGCATTCGATGCATTCGTCTCAGACCCCGCGCACCCCGTGCCTTACGTCCCCCGCCCCGACAACGGCGACGGGTGGAGCACCTGGCTAGTCCAGGACCAGCGCTTCGCCGACAACCGCCCCGACGTCCTTACCTGGACTTCGGCGCCGCTCGCCCAGGACCTCACGATCGCCGGCGACGTCGTCGCGCACCTCCTTGCCTCGACCACCGGCACTGACGCCGACTGGGTCGTGAAGCTTATCGATGTCTACCCCGACAGCGTAGCCGATTCACCGCGAATGGGCGGGTATCAGCTCATCGTCAACGCCGACATCATGCGGGGCCGATACTGGCGGGGTTTCGCACGCGCGACGCCTATCGTGGCGAATACCGTGACGGCGTTCACCGTCGACTTGCACGGGCAGCTGTACCGCTTCCGGAAAGGCCATCGCCTCATGGTGCAGGTGCAGAGCACCTGGTTCCCACTCTACGATCGCAATCCCCAGCACTTCGTGCCGAACATCTTCGCGGCGCGAGCAGCGGACTTCAGAGCGCAGACGCACCGCGTGTGGCATACGGCGAGGCACCCATCGCACCTCAGCGTGGTCGTGTTGCCGTAACCCATCGGGGCACGTCAACCGCGCTATCTTGGAACTGAGTTGCCTCAGATCACGTCCACGAGCGCCCCGGGGTATGGCAGCGAACAGGCACGCGTACGTCAACGACGAATATCGCGTCTGGCAGCAGACGACCCTCACCGTTGCAGGGCGCTCTCTGGCGCTGGCATCCAAGCCCGGCGTCTTTGCACACGGCTGGGTCGATCCGTCCTCCCTCCTCCTCGCGCAACACGTGCGCGTGGGAGCGGGGGACGTGGTCGTCAACATGAACTGCCGCAATGGGCTGGTGGGTGCGGCCATTGCGCTCGCTGGCAAGGCGGGACGCGTTGTGCTCACCGACCGCAACGTGCTCGCCATCGAGGCCGCGACACGCACATTGCGCGCGAACGGCGTGACGACTGCGGACCTGTTCGTGGGACACGGTGCCGCTGCGCTTCCCGCTCTCACTGCGGACGTGGTGACAATCCGGATGCCGCAGGAAAGGGTCGCATTGCTGCAACTGCTTCACGACGCCTTTGGCATGCTGAAGAGGGGAGGGCACTGCTATCTCGCCGGCGCGACCAACGAAGGGGCGAAGACCGCCGCACGCACACTGGAACAGATTTTTGGTCACGCCGCCACGATCGCGCTCGCGAGCGGGCATCGCCTTGTGCTTGCCGTCAAGCGCACGGACACGATCGCCCACGACGACGCGCCCACCAGCCCGTTTCTCAACGCCGATGCATTCAATGAGCAGACACTGGAGCTGCGCGGCACCACATACACATTTTCGTCGCGGCCGGGTGTCTTCTCGTGGGACCATCTCGACGACGCCACGGCCATCCTTGCGGAGCACATGGATGTCCGGGCAGGAGATCGCGTGCTCGATCTCGGATGCGGATATGGGGTGCTGGGCATCGTCGCGGGCCAGATCGCCCGCGCGCATCCCGTCACCATGCTCGATGTCGATAAAGAAGCGGTCCGCTCGGCCGCGCGATCCGCGGCAGCTGCGGGCCTTGCCACCGCGCGCGTCATGGGCAGTGACGCCGCATCCGTCGTGCTCGAGAAACGCTTCGACCTTGTCGTCACCAACCCACCCTTTCACGTCGGCAAGGCGACGGACCTCAGCGTCCCTGTCCAGTTCATCGCCGACGCCTTTGCCGTGCTGGCGCCGGGCGGTCGGCTGAATCTCGTCGCGAACAGGACGCTGCCATATGAAGGCGCCATCAAGTACCTGTTCAAGAACATCACGACGGTGCATGACGGGCGTCGCTTCAAGGTGTTATCAGCGGTGAAGAATCCTTGAAGATCGTCAAGTATCTCGCGAACCTGGGCTACGGCAGTCGCCGCGAAGTTACCGGATTGGTCAACCGCCAGGCCGTCACGCGCCGCGACGGAAGCATCGTCCGCGACGGCGATACGTTCGATGACGCGGACCTCCTGGTCGACGCACAACCCCTCGACGTGCCACCGGGCGCAGTGATCATGCTGCACAAGCCCACGGGCCTCGTCTGCTCGGCACGCGATGCAGCCCCGCTGATCTACGAAGTGCTGCCTCGCCGGTTTATCCTGCGATCGCCAATCATGGCCCCGGTTGGCAGGCTCGATCGCGATACGTCCGGCCTGCTCCTCATCACGGATGACGGCAAGCTCAATCATCGCCTCGCCTCACCGAGGTCTCACTTGCCGAAGGTGTACGACGCGCAGCTGGCGACGGACCTCCGTGGTGACGAAGCCGCGGTGTTCGCCAGCGGGACGCTCATGCTCGACAATGAGACCACTCCACTGCTTCCGGCTGGACTCGATGTCATCGGCCCGAGGACAGCGCGGGTCACGCTCACCGAGGGTCGGTACCATCAGGTGCGGCGCATGTTCGCGGCTTCGGGAAATCATGTCGTTGCGTTACACCGCCAGTCAGTCGGCGGGCTCGAACTCGGCAATCTCGAAGCAGGCCAGTGGCGCGAACTGTCTGCTGCCGAAGTGGCGGCGCTGCTGCTGTGAACTGACGAAAGCGCTAAGGCCGCACGCTCCGCCACCACATGTCCACCGGTTTTGCGTTTGCCGGCTCGATCGATTCCCCAGGCCGCGGAACAACCAGTCGCGTCCCCGCCTTTGCCGCCGTCACAACGCGCTCGGCGGGTTCGTCCCAGGAGTGAAACGCGAGGTTGAATGTGCTCCAGTGAATCGGGAGGAGCAGATCGCCGCGCACCATGCGGTGCGCCTCGACCGCCTGCTCCGGCGTCAGGTGAATGTCCGGCCACCCTTCGCCGTACGCGCCGATCTTTATCAACGTGAGGTCGAACGGCCCGTGCTTCGCCCCGATGTCGGCGAAGCCCGGGAAGGGACCTGTGTCGCCGCTGTGAAAGACGCGATGCACAGGACCAACGACAGCCCACGAGGCCCATAACGTGTGATTGCGGTCCGTCAGTCCTCGTCCAGAAAAATGGCGCGCGGGCGTCGCGGTGATTCTGAGCGACGCAACCATGGTTGATTCGCCCCAATCGAGTTCCGTGATCCGATCGGGCGACACACCCCAACGCTCGAGATGCGCGCCGACACCCAGCGGGACGATGAAACGCATTCGCGATTGCGCCGGATTTCGTGCGAGCCTGCGGACGACCTCCCGGTCGAGATGATCGTAATGATCGTGCGAGGCGAGGACGGCATCGAGCGGAGGCAACTCGTCCAGCGGAAGTGGCGGGTCGTAATGCCGCTTGGGGCCAAGCAGTGAAGACGGCGAGGCGCGCCGCGCCCAGACTGGATCGAACAGGATGCGCGCGCCATCGACTTCGACCAGCACAGACGAGTGGCCGAGCCAGGTCGCGCGCAGGCCGGACGCGGGTGCCTGCGCGAAATTGGCGCGCGTCAAACGCACGATCGGCACCGGGCCCGGCGGCGTCCGTACTTCGTGTCCGCCGAGCCACCGCTTGATCGACGACCAGGCGCTGCTCTCCGCTTTTTCGATAGGCGGCGCCGGCGGATTCTGGAACGATCCGTCTTTGTAATGGGCCGAACGCTGGATGCGTGCGTGGCGCTGGCCAGTCGGGGCAGCGCCAAATGCGTCGAGCCAACCGGTCGAGGCGACGAGCACAATGACGATGATGACGAAGGCCGTGCCGATGGCGAGTAACACGCGGCCCATCCGGGACTTGGGTATCAGGGGCACGCGTTATCCGGTTTTCGGACGTCGCAGGCGTTGTACGAGCAACATCACACCCAACGCGAGTCCGCCGGCGATCAATCCCGCGACGGCGTCGAGTACCGTGGTCGTGATTGTGCCCAGGATGCCGCTCCGCGCTGCCATCGGTGCCGCGAGTCGTTCAATGAGATGCTCGACCGCCGGGATCCCGTGCACGAGGATGCTGCCACCCACCGTGAACATCGCCGCGGTCCCGAGGATCGAGAGCGTCTTCATCATGATGGGTGCGGCGCGCAGGATGCCCGCGCCTATCCGGCGCGCCCCCGCGTTCGCGCGACGCTGGAGCGCCAGGCCGAGATCATCGAGCTTGACGATGCCCGCGACAAGACCGTAGACAAAGACGGTCGCGGCAACCGCGACGGCGCTCAACGCGAGCACCTGCTGGGCCATGGGCGCGGTGCCCATGGTGCCGAGCGTGATGACGATGATCTCGGCAGAGAGTACGAAGTCGGTGCGGACCGCGCCCTTGATCTTCTCCTTCTCGACCGCGACCACGTCACCTGCGGGATCCGTGAGCGATGCGAGATGCTTCGCGTGGTGCGCCTCGTCTTCGGCGCTGGCGTGCCCAAGCTTGTGCGCGATTTTCTCGACCCCTTCATAGCAGAGATAGAGACCGCCGATCATCATCAGCGGAAGGATCGCGACCGGCAGGAACGCACTGATGGCGAGTGCCGCAGGAACGAGGATCAACTTGTTGAGAAAGGATCCCTTCGCCACCGCCCACACGACCGGGATCTCGCGCTCGACGCGCACGCCCGCGACCTGCTGCGCGTTGAGCGCGAGGTCATCGCCCATGACTCCCGTCGTCTTAGCCGCCGCGGTCTTCGTGAGGACCGCGACGTCGTCGAGAATCGAGGTGATGTCGTCGATCAGGGCGAGCAGGCTCGAGGCAGCCATGGACCTGTTGCGTCAGTGGTTGGGGTCGCGAATCCGATGTGGACCGGGGCGACTCCCGCAAAGTTACATTAGCGCCACGCGCCTCGTGTTCCGGCGCTGTCAGCGTCATCACGCGTGGCGCCGGGCACGAGCCGTGCGAGTCCGCGCTCCCAGACAGCCATCCAACCGGAGCACCATTGCCATGACATTCAAGCTCGGCTATTTCGTCGGAAGCCTTTCGTCCACCTCGATCAATCGCCTGCTGTCCAAGGCGCTTATCAACCTTGCTCCGCCAGGGCTCGAGATGACGGAGATCCCTTTCAAGGATTTGCCGCTGTTCAGCCCCGATCTCGAGGCACACCTCCCGCCAGCGGCACAGGCGCTGAAAGCGGCACTTGGCGCCGCCGACGCCGTGTTGTTCGTGACTCCAGAATACAACCGGTCTATTCCGGGCGGCCTGAAGAACGCGATTGATTGGGCGACGAGGCCGTACGGGCAGAACTCGTTTACGCGGAAGCCGTCGGCCACGATCGGTACGTCGCCAGGTGGCATCGGCACGGCCGTGGCCCAGCAACACTTGCGCAGCGTACTCGGGTTCTGCAATTCACCGCAGATGAATTCTCCCGAGGGATATATCCAGTTCACGCCGGGCCTCATCACCGCGGACGGCAAAGTCACGAACGCGTCGACAGAGGCGTTCCTGCGCAAGTATATGGAAGAGTTTCACGCCTTCATCTCGCGCGTGTACACGGTGCTCCCGAGAATCAGCGTGCCGCTGTCCGTAAAAGTGTAGATTGCGCCGGCACGCGCATGGCGCGTTCCTATTTCTCCAACAGGCTGCGCAGCATCCACGCTGTCTTCTCGTGCAGCTGGATACGCTGCGTCAGCAGGTCAGCCGTCGCTTCATCGCCAGCGTCTTGGACGACGGGGAACAGGGATCGGGCCGTTCGGACGATCGTCTGCTGGCCATCCACCAACGCGCGAATCATCTCCTCCGCTCTGGGGACTCCTGCGACCTCCGTGATGGACGTGAGCCGCACAAATTCGCCATACGTGGCAGGGGCAGGGAAGCCTAGCGAACGAATACGCTCTGCAACGAGATCGACTGCGATCGCCAGCTCGGAGTACTGTGTCTCAAACATGACATGCAGTGTCTGGAACATCGGGCCGGTCACGTTCCAGTGAAAGTTGTGCGTCTGCAGATACAGGCTGTACGTGTCGGCCAGCAGTCGCCCGAGCCCGTCAGCGATTTCTGAGCGGGCCTTGTCATCGATGCCGATGTCGATTTTCACGAGGCGAGGAGTGTGAGCATCATCTGGAATTGCCTGCTGGTCTGTCCGGGTGCGTGCAGCCCGCGAGCGCCCCTGTGCGCCTGCCCCACTGCTCGCTCCGCGCCAGATGGATCGCGCACTGCGCAACGGCACACCGCGGGCACAGGGCCACCGCTGAGCCCGCACATTCGATGCATTGCATCAGCGCACCGCCTTCGCCGGCGCGCCGTGCGGCGCCTGCGCTGATGCCTGGGCGAGCCCCTCGGCTACGCGACGCCCGTAATCCGCATCGCATTCCGTGAAGTGGCCGACCATGCGCTGCTGGATATCCGCATCGCACGGCGTGAGCAGCCCGACGAGGTTGGTGATCAGCTCGTCGCGCTCCCAGTCGGAAAAGGCACGGTACCGGTCGCCCGCCTGGCCATAATTGTTCTCGCGGCTGATCGACTGGCGGACCACGTGGCCCGAGACAAACGGCGTGTGCGGGGGACCCGACGCCGTTGCTTCCATTGGGCTGCCCTTGGCAGACGGCTCGTAATTCACGTGCGGGTTTGTGCCCACCACGTCGCCGTCCACGCGATAGACCATCTGGCCGTCGCGCTGGTTGGTCGCCACGGGGCTCTTCGCGCGATTGATCGGAAGCTGCAGATAGTTCGGGCCCACGCGATACCGCTGCGTGTCGGAATACGAGAAGGTGCGGCCCTGGAGCAGCTTGTCGTCGGAGAAGTCCATGCCGTCCACCATCACGCCCGTGCCGAACGCAACCTGCTCGACTTCGGCGAAATAGTTCTCCGGATTTCGGTCGAGCACCATGCGACCCACCGCACGAAGCGGGCAGAGGGAAGGGGGCCAGATCTTCGTGGCGTCAAGCGGATCGAAGTCGAGCTCGGGGTGCTCGCCGTCTTCCATGACCTGCACCTGCAGCTCCCATTCTGGAAATTCACCGCGTACGATTGCGTCGTACAGGTCTTCTGTCGCGTGGTTGAAGTTCTTCCCCTGAATGGCCTCCGCCTCGGACTGGAGGAGGTTGCGCTCGCCCTGCTTCGGGATCCAGTGATACTTCACGAGTATTGCGTCACCGTTCGCGTTCACCCACTTGTAGGCGTGGACGCCGGAGCCGCGCATCTCGCGGTAGTTGGCGGGAATTCCCCACGGGCTGAAGAGGAAGGTGATCATGTGCATCGCCGACGGGGACAGGCTGATGAAGTCGAAGATGCGTCTCGCGTCCTGCCGGTTGGTCACGGG
>JBKJKH010000453.1:0-2736 GCA_046597595.1 Gemmatimonadaceae bacterium | reverse complement strand
CCGCCGCCCAGTGTGCTGCGGACCGTCCCATTTTCGGCGAGCGTGAGGTAGCGTGGCTGGACTCAATGACCTTCCAAAGCGCGACCAGTACATGGTCGTGGCCGGCGTCCTCGCGATCCTTGGCGCAGGTGCCTTCTGGTACCTCGTATACAGCCCGAAGGAAGCCGATACGTTCACGCCTCTGGAGATCCGCGTCGAGAGCCTCGATTCGCTCAACAAGAAGGCGGCGGCGCAGATGAACCAGCAGGAACTGGGGAAGCTCCGCGCGGAAGCAGAAGCCGCGGAGCGCACGCTCGACGTCATGCGCCAGCTCGTTCCGTCGGGGAACGAAGTGCCCGCGCTGCTGAACCAGGTGTCCGATGCAGGCCGTCGCTCAGGCCTCGAGATCGCCGGCGTACAGCCGCAGCCGGTGATCGAGGGCGACCAGTTCGATACCTATCGCTACAAGATGACGGTCATCGGCTCGTATCACCGCGTCGGCGAGTTCCTCGCCAACGTCGGATCATTGACGCGCATCATGGCGCCCACCGATGTCAGGCTCGGCATCCTCACGAGCACGGGCGCCGCGTCGCGCAAGAAAAAGGACGAGACCCCATTGCAGGTCGAATTCGAGCTTCAGACGTTCGTTGCCAAGGCTGCAGCAGGGTCGCGGCGGGGGGGCACATGATGATGTCCCGGATCACGCGCGTTTCGGCGCGCGTTGCCACGCTCGGTGGAGTCGCCATGTGCCTGGCGTCCGTATCCGCTGGCGCCCAGCAGGCCGCGAAGCCCCCGGTGTACCCGCCGCAGGCAAAGTCCCCTGCGGCCGCCGGTCCGGCGAATGCGCCCGTCGCGTTGCAACGCGAAGTGTTCGTCTATACGCCTTCGGGCAGGCGCGACCCCTTCGTATCGCTCGCCACAACGAATGACCTTCGCCCGCTCGTCTCGGATCTCAAGCTTGTTGGTGTACTGGCCGATCCTTCAGGCCGGCGCTCTGTCGCGGTGCTCCGCGACCTTTCAGACAAGTCCAAGCAGTATCGCGTCACCGTCGGCAGCACGCTTGGCCGGATGCGGGTAGCACGCATCACCGCGCGTGACGTGACGTTCACCATCGAAGAGTTCGGCCGTAATCGCCAGGAAGTTCTTTCGTACGCCGTTGATTCTCTGAAGAGGACGCCATGAGGCGCATCTGCTCTCGCATCGCGCCGACGCTGTTGTTCGTCGGCATCACGCTCGGCCTGGCGCAACGCGCCAATGCCGTCGAGCTCCCCCGGGTTGCACGCCGCTCTGCGGCCGCCTCGGTCACCGGATTGAGCATCGCGAACGGCGCAAATGGCGCCGAGGTGGTGATCAGTGTCAGCGGTGACGTGAAGGTGCAGGACTTCACGCTGGCAAATCCGCAGCGACTGGTGATCGACCTGCAGGGCTCGACCCTGCTGTCGGCACCTCGCCTCTATGACAAAGTCTCGCGCGCAGGCATCGTCAATGTCCGCATGGCGCAATACCGGCCGGACGTCGTGCGCATCGTGCTCGATCTCGACAAGCTGCCGAAGTACGAGATCCAGCGCGTCGACGGCGCCGTGCGGCTCGTCCTCCAGTCAACGGGCGGCGAATTTGCCGGGTGGTCGACCGGGACGGTTTCCGCACCGCCGCTTGAACTGACGGCCGCGCCGGCTGAAACGCCGCGCATGGCTGCGAACACATCCACCGCCCGCGAAAATGCAATGCGCGCGCTCCCGACGGAGCAGCTCACGCAGCAGGCACAGAGCCAGCCCCGCATCACCGTGACGTACCAGAACGCGGACATCAATGATGTCATTGCCGCGTTTGCCACGTTCGCGGGACGCACCATCGTCGTCGGCAAGGGAGTGACCGGCACGGTGACCGCGGAAATTCGCGACCAGCCATGGGATGTCGCGCTCCGCGCGATTCTCCGCTCGCAGGGTCTCGCTGCACGTGAAGATGCGGAGACGCGCATCATCGTCGTGGACAGTTATGCGAATCTTGCGACCAACGTGTCGACGCAGCCGCTCGCGACGCAGATGAGACGCCTCAACTACGCGCGTGCCGCGTCGCTGCTCCCCACCATTCAGGGCCTGCTCTCGCGCGACTGCCGTGGTTCCAGCGCAGGACCTCCGGGTGCACCCGCTGCAGAAGTCTCCGGAACTGCCTGCGTGACGCGTGGCAATGTGGTTGCGGACTCGGGTACGAATGCGCTGCTCATCACGGATGTCCCGGCGCGGATCGACGAGCTCATGGGTTATATCGATGCGCTCGACATCCGGACGCCGCAGGTCGCGCTGAAGGCGAAAATCATCTTCGTCAATCGGTCGGAGATCGAGGACCTTGGCCTCCGCTACGATCTTGGCACGGGCACCGAACAGTTCTTCAGCACACTGGTGCAACGCACTGACCCGGCGACGCGCCGGCCGGTGGACACTAACGGCGATGGCGTGCCGGATGCACTTGGTGGCGGAACGGCTTTTCAGGGAAATCGAGTATCGCTGGGCGGTAATGCGATCTCAGCAATAGCCAATGCCAACGCAACTGTTGCCAATCCTACCCTCTCGCTCGTCTTCTCTACGGCGCTGGGCAGGTTCGACCTTACGGCCTTCGTCGACGCGCTTCAGGAAGTGCGGCTGGCTGATCTGCAGGCGGAGCCGAGCATTGTGACGCTCGACAACCGTCCGGCAGAAATCTTTTCGGGCCAGGACATTCCGTTCCGCCAGATTGACGCGGGATCGGGAAATGGTGCGG
>JBKJKH010000288.1:0-4809 GCA_046597595.1 Gemmatimonadaceae bacterium | reverse complement strand
GTGCAGCTTGGCTTCAACACGACCGTCTCGATCCAGGCGACACCCCGACTCAATGCGCGCGGCACGGTGGTGCGCGCGCAGCAGGTCGTCGAGCATCCGGCGCTGGCAGGGTACGAGAACCAGACGATGACCGTCTACTTCAACCAGGCGCCGGTGCTGGCCGTTGCGCAGCGCGACACGGCCCAGCTGTTCGAGGGCATGGACACGAGTATCGTGAACCAATCCGAACGCCAGCGCGCGCGCGTCCTGCTGCGCTTCCACGCGCGCGCGGACTCACTGCTGGTATCGGGCATGCTGTTCAACGGCGACGAGCTTGCGGGGCGTGCAGCGGTGATCGACGCACCGGTGGGCAATGGCCATCTCATGCTGTTCGCGATCCGCCCCTTCTGGCGATGGGAGACGCAAGGGACGTTCGCACTGGCGTTGAATGCGATGGCCAGCTGGAATGCCCTCGGCACGGGTGTCCCGCGTCCCGTGGCGGCACGGGTGCCGATCCGCTCTGCTGCGGAAGGAGCGAGCTCTTCCGATGCGCCGGGAATGGATCGGAGAAATCCGCAGCACTGATCGTTGCGATGGACAATCCCGCGCGCCGCTTGCCCTGCGGCGTCTCCCCTGCGTGTTTTCATTCATGAACGTCAATATCGAATACTGCACGGTTTGAACGTACGAACCCCGGGCCGTCAGTTTGGCGGCCGCGATTCGTTCGAAGTTTCCAGACGCCGAGGTGTCATTGCAGCCTTCGGGAGGCGGACGCTTCGAGGTTACCCGCGACGGTGTGCCGATCTTCGAGAAGTCGAAGATCGGGCGTCATGCGCGCCCAGGCGAGATCCTGGAGTCGCTGTCGAAGTGACGGCGGACGTGCTCGAGACGGCGGGCCGATGCGCATAGCGCTCACCACCGGTGGTGGCGATGCCCCTGGCCTCAACGCAGTCATCCGAGCCGCCGTGCTCACCGCGACCAGTTTCGGATGGGAGGTGCTCGGCATCAAGCGCGGCTATGCCGGACTGCTGGGCGATGACGAAGTCATTCCCCTCACGCGCGAATCCGTGCGCGGCATTGCCCACCTCGGCGGCACGATCCTGCGCACGACGAATCGCGGCAACCCCTTTCACTATCCGCGCACCTACCCGGATGGCCGCTGCGTCGAAGAGGACCGTTCCGCCGAGTTGATTGCGAACGCGACTGCCCTCGGGATCGACGCGGTCATCACGATCGGCGGTGATGGATCGCTCGGCATCGCGCTCAAGCTGTGTGAGAAGGGGATGAACATCGTGGGCGTGCCGAAGACGATCGACAATGACGTCGCCTGCACGGTCACCACGTTCGGATTCGACACCGCGGTGAACACGGCCATCGAGGCGCTCGACAAGCTGCATACTACGGCCGAAAGCCATGACCGCGTGATCGTCATGGAGGTGATGGGCCGGCATGCGGGATTCATCGCCCTTCACAGCGGTGTTGCCGCGTCGGCCGATGTCATCCTCATTCCCGAGATCCCCTACTCGCTCGATCGCGTCTGCGAGAAGGTCATGGAGCGGGATCGCTCGGGACGAAAGTTTTCCATCGTGGTTGTTGCCGAGGGCGCAAAGCCGATGGACGGAGCACAGTCGATCATGGGCGAATCCCTGCCTGGACAGGACCGCCGTGTTGGAGGACTCGCGCCACGCATCGCGTTCGAAATCCAGCAGCGCACAGGAAAGGAGTCCCGTGCGCTGGTGCTTGGTCATCTCCAGCGCGGCGGCGGTCCGACGGGATACGACCGCCTCCTCGCGACGCGTTTCGGCGCCGCAGCGGTGCGCGCGGTCCGGGACAAGCAGTGGGGACACATGGTCGCGCTCCAGTCCCCGCACATCGTCACTGTCCCGATTGCCGAGGTGCTGAGCCAGGAAAAGCGGGTTGATCCAACGCACGACATCGTGCAGACGGCCAAGGCACTGGGAATTTCTTTCGGCGACTAGCTGCCGACGGCGTGCTCGAGCATGAGCCCGAGCTCCATTGCGTTCGCCGCGCCGTAATTTCCGTAACAGTTGTTGAGAAGGACGTGAACCTCGCCCGCGCGACGAAGCGCTTCCGCGATCCGTGGCACCCATTCGGCGAGTTCATCCTTCGTGTACAGCCACCGGTACCGCTCGACCGTCGGCACGCCCGCCTGCTCCCACGTGTCGGAGCGGCGACCGTGCAGGCGCACCATCGCCAATGTCGTCGACGTGGAGACCGACACTGCCGGAACACTGCTTTCGAGCCCCTGTGGACCGTCTACCATCACGAGGGGAATGTCATGCTGCCTGAACCACTCGAGGGTGCGCCCAGAGTCGCGTTCCGTCGCGCCGAACCATCGCTGGTTCCGCAGCTCGACCGCTGACCGAATGTCGCCGAGTCGATCGACAGCTTCTTGAATGAGGTCGCGGTTCACGCGCGATGGGAGCACCCAGCGCGGGAACTGGAGCAGCACCGCGCCGAGTTTTCCCGATGTGCGCAACGGCTCGAGCGCGTCGAGAAAATGCGACCAGACTCGATCGAGAATTTCCGGCGGGAGGTCCTTTGCGTAGACGCGCGGACGGGATGCGAGCGATGCGGGGAGTGCGTCCTGGAGATCGCGCGGGAGCCTGTTCAGCTCACTCGGCTGTCCCGTCATCAACGCGTGCGCCTTCACATTGAATACGAAATCGTCTGGGGTACGCGCGGTCCAGAGCTCCGCCATCTGCCGGCTCGGGAGCGCGTAGTAGGTGGAGTCGACCTCCACGAGCGAGAAGCGACTCGCGTAGTATCGAAGCCGCGCTTCCGGGGTACTCGCTCCCCGGGGATAGAAGACCCCCGGCGCGGTCATCGTCGGATCCGTCCACGAGGCAGTTCCTATGCGGATCACCCGACCGTCATGCGTCCGGATGGGCGGCACAGGGCGAGAGGAGAGCGACGCCGCGACCTGCTCGACCCCCGGATCGTGCGGACCGGCGATGTCAGGCGCCTCTCGCCAGAGGGATGCTTGAGGAGTACGCTTCGCGGGCATGGTTCGACAGGTACAGAGTAACCCATAGTGTGGAAAGCAGTCTTTGCGGGGGGACGCGGGCTGTCCCAGTGTACGGACAAGGCCGAGCATGTCACCCGTCATTCCTGTCCGTAAGATGTTATCAAGTAACACATTACATCGCTGCGACCAGACTTTCCCGGATGGCACCGCCCGTGCCTTAGAGAGGTGTCCCACCGAGTCGGTGGGACTGGAGAAAACTAGAATGGGTTGTCCCCTGAAGTCATTTGCGCTGCTCTTCATGCTCACCGCGTCCGTGGCGGGTGCGCAGGAGCGCGCGCGTTCCGACAGCGTTCCGCGCGCGCATTTTCCTCCTGCGGGGATGTGCCGTATCTGGCTCGACGGCGTGCCCGCCGAGCGCCAGTCGGCTCCGACGGACTGCGTTACTGCGGTGCGGAATCGTCCCATGAATGGCCGCGTGGTGTTCGGCGCGGATGCGAAGCACTTTGCCAGGCCGCGCGTCGTGCCGGGTGCGACACCCTTCCGCGCGGGCTCGGCGATCAACGGCAGCTGTGTCGACCGCAACAACGATGGCGTGTGCGATGAGACCTGGGCGCGCCCGACGGAGCCGCTTCGTCCGGTGACAGCGACGGGCTCGCAATCAGCCACGCAGGAACCGGCGTCACGTCCCGCGCGAAGCGCGGAGAAAGTCGAGAAAGAGGAGAAGCCAAAGGATCCGTAGCGGCTTCTCTCTTGCAAGTTCCCCACTCGTGCGCGACGTCCGCGATCCCTCCCTCCCGATAGACCACGACGCGTTCCTGGCGGCTGACCCGCCCACGGGGCGCGTCATCGTCATCGCTCCGACCCGCGCTGCGTGCGAAACGATCGAGATCGCGCTCGGCCTCCACATCGACACGTTTCTCGAGCGGACGCGCGGCGAGGAGATTCGCGCGCTTGCGCGCGCGCGCACGCCGTTCGGTATCGTGGCCGGCACCGGCACCGGCAAGACGCTCGCCGTGCGGCCCATCGCCGAAGAGCTGCTCAAAACGACGGACTTGCGCGTTGGCGTGGTGAATCGCGAACGGGAAGCGACGCCCGAAACGCCAACCTGGAACGTCATCATTGTCACGACCGGTATCGCGCGCCGCTGGTTCCAGGACAATGACATCCAGCCCCAGGACACGCTCATCGTCGACGAGATTCATCAGACGTCGGCAGAACTCGAGCTGTGCCTCGCGCTGGGGAAGCGTGTCGGATGTCGATTCATCTGGCTCTCGGCAACGGTCGACCCGTCCTTCTATTCCCGCTATCTCGGGTCGGAGAGTGTCCTCGAGGTCTATGCCTTTGATCCCACGAGGGCGGCAACGGTAAAGGTGATCAACCGAAAGCCGGCGGAGTTTCTCGATGACCGGTTTCTGGGGCAGGTCGTCCGGCAGCGCAGCGGCGTCGGGATGTTCCTTCCCACTCGCGCGGGCGTCGAGGAAGCGGCGACGATCGTCGGCGAGCGGTACCGACGCATTCACGCGGCCTACTATCACGGGGGCGAGCCAATTCGCGTGATCCGCGCGTTCCTCGATGGAGAGCCGCCTCGTCCCTACTTCCTTGCGATGACGGCGGCGGGGCAGAGCGCGCTCAACGTGCGCGGGCTCGACACGGTTGTCATCGATGACGTGCGGTTCACCAACGTCATCGAGCGTGGGAAGAACGTGCTCACGCGCCTGCATCTAGGCGCGAACGAGATTCTGCAGATGGGCGGGCGGGTCCACGGCCGGGTCGAAGGCGGGCGCGTGTTCATCCTCAGCGATCGCGAGATCGATTTCTTCGCGTTGAAGCCCACAGCGCCG
>JBKJKH010000246.1:0-3326 GCA_046597595.1 Gemmatimonadaceae bacterium | reverse complement strand
AACAGTGACGGCATGTCCATGATGCTCCCTTCATTCAGCGGCGGCATGAATTCACTCCCCAGCCGATTCCACGGGAAGATCGTCACGACCAGCACGAGGCAAGCCGCGACGATGGTCGGCCAGCGGTGCCGAAGCACGACGTCGATGACGGGGCGATAGACACGGACCAGCAGCCTGTTGACGGGATTGGCCGCCTCCGGCTTCACGCCTCGGCGGATGAACAGGCCCATCATGACGGGCACGAACGTGATGGAGAGCAACGCAGCGGCGGCCATCGACAACGTCTTCGTCCACGCGAGCGGCTTGAACAACCGCCCTTCCTGATCCTGTAGTGCGAACACAGGAATGAACGAGACCGTGATGATGAGCAGGGAGACGAAGAGCGCTGGTCCGACTTCCTTCGCTGACGCGACGACGAGTTCCCAGTGGTCACGGGCTATTCCGTCGCGATCGCTGCGTTCCATATGCTTGTGGAGGTTCTCGACCATCACGAGGGCCGCGTCGATCATGGCGCCGATGGCGATCGCGATGCCGCCAAGGCTCATGATGTTGGCGGAAAGGCCCAGCACACGCATGGCGAGAAAGGCCATCAGGATTCCGATGGGAAGCGTCAGGATCGCGACGAGCGCGCTCGGAGCGTGAAGCAGGAAGACCACGGCCACCAGCGCCACGATGATTGATTCCTCGACGAGTTTTTCCCGGAGCGTCGCGATGGCGCGCTCGATGAGACTCGCGCGGTCGTATCCCTGGACGAACCGCACTCCCGGGGGAAGGGCGGTTTCCAGCTCCGCCATTCGCGCTTTCACCCGATTGATGACCGCCAGTGGATTTTCGCCGTGGCGCATCACGACCCATCCGGTGACGATCTCGCCCGCCCCGTTCAGGTCAGCGATGCCGCGGCGAATTTCCGGACCGATCTGTACGTTGGCGACGTCGCCCACGGTAATCGGCGTGCCCCCCGATCCCGTTCCCAGCGACACGGCCCGAATGTCAGCCAGGCTCGCAAAGCGCCCACGGCCCCGAACGACATACTCGGTGCCTCCCATCTCGAGTGCGCGTCCGCCGACGTCCCGGTTGGACGCCTGCACGGCCTCAGCCACTCTGCTGAGCGGGATCCTGTACGCCAGCAACTTCGCCGGATCCACCTCGACCTGATACTGCTTCTCGAATCCGCCTAACGACGCGATCTCGGCCACCCCGGATACCGCGGTCAGCGCCGGCCGCACGGTGAAATCCTGGATGCTCCGCAGCTCGGCCACATTCAACCGGCCACTCGTGTCGGCGAGGATGTACTGCATGACCCAGCCGACTCCCGTGGCATCGGGACCGAGCGTGGGCATCGCGCCCTCGGGCAGTTTGTCACGCACACCATTGAGGTACTCGAGCACCCGCGATCGCGCCCAGTAGAGATCGGTGCCATCTTCGAATACGACATACACGGCCGACAGGCCGAACTGGCTCATGCCGCGAACAAACTTCGTGTTCGGCACCTTGAGCAGCTCGGTTTCGAGCGGATACGTAATCTGGTCCTCGACGACTTGTGGTGATTGCCCTGGCCACTCCGTCATCACGATGACTTGCGCATCCGAGAGATCGGGGATGGCGTCGATGGGTGTACGCAGCATCGCGAAAATGCCGGCGAGCGACAGGGCTGCGGCAGCGAGCAACACCACCAGCCGATGAGCCACTGACCATTCGATGATTCGCTCGAGCATCGCCGTTACCTCGGCTTCGGTGACGATGCCGAGGGCGCCATTCCGGGCATGCCCTTCATGTCCGCGCCTTTGTCGCTCATCCCTGCTGCGTCGCTCGCCGGCTTGCCGCCGCGCCCGCTTCCCATGCCGAGCATGCCCTTCATGATCTCGGCGAGGTTCGATTCGGAATCGAGCAGGAATTGTGCGGAGGTCACCACCCGTTGCCCTGCATCAACTCCCGAGAGGACCTCGGTGTAATCGCCCGCGACGCGCCCCGACTCGATCTCATGCGGCATGAGCTTGCCGCCACCCATGTCCACGAACACCAGCGCACGTTCGCCGGTGTGGAGGATTGCTGACGACGGCACCGTGAGGGCCATCCGAGTCGGCGTCAGGAGCCGCACGGTGGCATACATCCCCGGCTTGAGAAGCCCCGCCGTATTCGCCACGGCAACGCGCGCGCGCACCGTCCGCGAATCGCCTTGCACCATCGGCGCGACGTACTCCACGCGTCCCTTGAATGTCCTGCCGGGAATTCCCGTCACCTCGACGTCCGCGCCCGAGCCCACGCGCACACGCGCAATGTCTGCTTCCCGAATCTCGGCCTCCACCCATACGCGCGAGAGATCAACGATCGTGTACATGTGCTCGCCGGGCACGACCGACTGGCCCCGCACCACTTTCTTTTCGGTGACGATGCCGGAGGATGGCGCGAACAGTGTCATCGTTCGTCGCGTACGGCCTGTCCGCAGCACCTCGTTCACCTGCGCATCGGACACGTCCCACAATGCGAAACGGCGCTTTGCCGCCGCGACGAGGTTGGTCGCATTCACCGGGACGCCTGGAACGGGGCTGTGGCCGATGTTCGCCTCGAGCTGGGCCGCCAGCAACAACTCCTGTTGCGCGGCGAGCAACTCCGGCGAGTATATGTCGAGGAGCGGCTGTCCACGCCGCACCGGCTGGCCGGTGAAATCCACATACAGACGTTCGATGAAGCCGCCCACCCTCGTTGCGACCTGCGCGACGCGCGTTTCGTCGATCGTCACAGATCCCACTGTCCGCACCGCGTCTTCCAGCATCCGCCGCTCGACGATGCCCAGCGCGACGCTGAACGTGCGCATCTGATCACCGGAGAGCGTCACGCTCCCGTTCCCGCCACCACTCATGTCCATCCCCGCCATGCCGCCTGACGCTGCACCCCCCGGAGCCTGCTCCCCGCGTGCGTCGCCGCGAGAGGAGAAAACCGCCCAGGCGATTCCACCGCCCGCGATGAGGATGACGCCGGCAATGAGCACTCGTCGTTGCATGACGGTCATGGCAGCACCTCCGTCCCGACGATGCGCTCGAGTTCGCCGAGGGTGCGGGCGAAGTCGGTGAGCACGCGGAAATACTCGGTCTCGTAATTGAAGAGCGTCGCCTGATTGTCGAGCAGAGTCAGGAACTCGACGCGCCCGACCTGGTAGCTGGCCGTCGCCGAGGCAAGCGCCGCGCGACCCTGGGGGATAATGGAAGTCTTGTAGAGCGCGAGCTGCGCACGATCGCGTTCGAGCTCCGCGTGAAGACGTGCGACATCCGCCCGTATTGCGTCCTGCCGCGCGGCACGCTCCGCCTCGAGCGCCGAGAGCGAGGAAC
>JBKJKH010000238.1:0-3896 GCA_046597595.1 Gemmatimonadaceae bacterium | reverse complement strand
CGTGATGAGCCGCAGCTCAAGGGGAAGATCGATTACGAATTCCGCATTCCGGAGACGATCGACCTGCTGTCGCCGATCCTGTCGTCGATCCCGCTGCAGCTGCTGGCGTATTACGTGGCAGTCAAGCGCGGCGCGAACGTCGACCAGCCGCGCAATCTGGCCAAGTCCGTGACCGTGGAGTAATCGAAAGGCGTTGATGTACTTTTCATCGCCATGGTGCTGCTCACCATGGCGATGTTGTATCTCCTCCGCGCAAACTCGACGCTCATTACAGAGGAAAGTTGGCTACGACTGTCCGGGACGAACGTGCGATTGACCATGGCCGCGAGATCACGCTCACGCTGCACACCAGCAAAGGTGATGTCCCGGCCATTTTGCTCCTGCCTGCGACGCGCGAGCCGTGCGCGGCCGCGCTGCTCCTGCACGGGTTCCGCTCGCACAAGGAACTGATGGCGCAGACGGTGGGCACGGCGCTGCTCGCGGAAGGCATGGGGTCGCTCTCGATCGACCTGCCGCTGCACGGCGAGCGGCCGGAGCGGCTCGATGAGGAGTCGTTCAAGAACCCGCTCAGTCACGTCGGTCCCTGGCGGCAGGGGCTCGCCGAGTGCGCCGAGGCGCTGACCTGGCTGGGCTCGCGGCCGGGCATCGATGCGAACCGGATCGGCGTGCTCGGGTACTCGATGGGCTCATTTCTCGCCGTGCTCGCCGCCGCCTCGAATGGTGCGGTGCGCGCCATGGTCGTCGCGGCGGGTGGCGACCTTCCCGCTGGCAGCCCCTTCATGCGCGTCGTCCGGCGCTTCGCGGACCCGCTGAAAGGGATCCGCCGGTTCGGGGATCGCCCGCTGCTGATGATCCACGGTCGCAGCGACCGCACGGTCCGTCCCGACCAGGCGGAGCGCCTTTTCGCCGCCGCTGCCGAGCCGAAAGAACTGCACTGGTACGACGGTGGACACTGGCCCCCGGTCAAGGAAATCCAGAAGGCGGCGCGCTGGCTGGCTGAGCAGCTTCGCGCGGCGCGCTGACCTCGTCTGCGGATGCGCGTTCTCCTGCAGCGCGTCAGCCGTGCCGAGGTTCGCGTCCGCGGGACGGACAGCGTGCGCGTCGCCGGACGCATCGATCGCGGGTTTGTCCTGCTGACGGGGTTCACGCACACCGACGGGGAGGAGCAGGTTGCGTGGATGGCGGAGAAGGTCGCGGGCCTTCGGCTCTTCGGCGACGAGGAAGAGAAGATGAACCGGTCGCTCGTTGAGGCGGATGGTGCGGTGCTCGTCGTATCCCAGTTCACGCTGTACGGCGACGCGCGGAAGGGGCGCCGGCCGAGCTTTCTCGATGCCGCGCGCCCGGAGATGGCGGTCCCGCTCTACGAGCGTTTTGTGGCCCTCCTGCGTGGCCGGGACATCACCGTGGCGACGGGAGAGTTCGGGGCCATGATGGATGTGGAGCTGGTCAACGACGGCCCGGTGACACTGTGGCTGGAGCGATGACAGCTCCGCGGGTGTTGCTGGCGTCCCAGTCTCCCCGCCGCCGGGAATTGCTGACGCTGATCGGCATCGCGCACGAGGTGCGGCCGATGGACATCGACGAGAGCGTGTTGCCCGGCGAGCACCCCGCGCCGCACGCCGAGCGGCTTGCGCGCGCCAAGGCCGATGCGCTGGCGCGCGACGAGCCGGCCGCGCTGGTGATCGCCGCCGACACCATAGTGGTGATCGACGGCGACATCCTGGGCAAGCCGCGCAATGCGGAGGAAGCGAGGACGATGTTGCGCCGGCTCTCCGGGCGCGTGCACACGGTCTTCACCGCGATGGCGGTCGCGCGGGGGGCGCAGATCGCATCGGTGGTGGAGGAAGTGGAAGTGGAGTTCCGACCGCTGGACGACGATGAGATTGCGCGCTACGTCGCGACCGGGGAGCCGCTCGACAAGGCGGGTGCCTACGGCATCCAGGGGTACGGGGCGACGATCGTCCGGCGCATCCACGGCGACTATTTCGCCGTAATGGGCCTGAGTCTCGTCGCACTGGTCGCGCTGCTGGCGCGAGTGGGCATCCGCTACAAGTTCGGCGGGCTCACCGAAGTGCAATCTGCGGGCTAGCGTTTCTTGAGGGCGTCGCCGGCGTAACGTTGTTGCCAGATGCGCACCTTCTCCATCACCTGCGCCACAGTGATGCGAGGCATGCGACCCATGCGGTTCTCCATTGAAATCGGATATTGCTCCCCCGGTTCGCCGTACGCGTCGATCATGAGGTCGCGATAGCGGCGGTAGGGGCCCACGCGCCGGGGATTCGAATACCCGATGAGCGAGATCACCGGGCGCTCCAGGGCCACGCTCATGTGCAGCGGTCCTGTGTCGGGGGACAGCACGACCGCGGATCCGTCGAGAATCGACACGAGCTTCCGCAATCCGCTGCCTAACGCCGAAACCGGCTGGTGGCGGGCGAGGCGAACGATGGTGTCCTGCGCCGCCAGCTCACGGGGCGACGTGCCGCCTGCCAGCACCGCCTGCAACCCGAAGTCTTCGTAGAGCCGGTCCACTACCTCCGCCCAACGCTCCGCGGGCCAGTCCTTTTCTGCCTTGCTCGTGGCGACGATGATTGTAGCGGCCGGCAAGGAAAGGCCTGCAAAGAATTCGCGCTGCCAGGCGCGCTCCTCGGGCCAGGGGCCTAACCCCCAGGTCACCGGCTCCGTGGGAATGCCTAACGATTGCAGGAACTCCAGATACTGATCCTGGACGTGCTGCCCATCCGGGTGCGCCGCAATGCGGCGATTGGTGAACACCCAGTTCAGGTCCCGCGCGCGCGAGCGGTCAAAGCCCAGCTTCACGGGGGCACGCACGAATGACGTGATGAGCCCCGCCTTGAAATACACCTGGAGCCCGAGCGCGAGATCGAATTCACGCCTCCGCAATTCGCGGCGCACGTCGAGAAACGCGCGCACCCCCCGGGCACGGTCGAATACCACGATCTCATGCACCGCTGGGTGGCCACGCACCAGCGTCGCCGGCCCCGGCTGCAGGACCCACGTAATCCGGGCAGCGGGGTGGTGGCGCGTGATCGCATTGATGACGGGCAGGACATGGACCGCGTCGCCCACCGCACTCATCATCACGATGCAGATCCGGTCGAGGCGCGCGTCGATCACTCGCCTCCGGACACCGCCGGCGTCCCCAGCAATGCGATCTCCGCAGCGGTGATCGGCGCGCCGTTCGCTTTCCACTTGAGGGCGGAGCGCATGAGACGCTCGCTGTTGGCGGCACTCACGCTCCCGCGGGAGAAGACCACGCGATCCACGTCGAGCACCGATGCGAACAGTCCCTCGCCCTCGGCGCCGATGAGGATGTTCTTCAGGTTCAGGTCGGGGTGGCGCGCGCCGGCGTCGGCCAGCTGCGAAAGCAGCAGAGCCGTCGCGCGCAGCGCACGAGTTCGCATTTCCGGATTCCGCTCGCCATCGAGAACGGCGGCCAGGTCGCGGCCTGGAATCTCCCGCGTCACTACATCTGAGCGCCGCAGGAGGGGACCGGATGGATACACGGCGAAGCCAAGCACCTCTGGTGTCGGCACGCCGGCGTCGCGCAGGCGCAAGGCGGTCCTGAGCTCGTGCAGCGACCGCGTCGGCAACAAAAATCGGTCTCGAGTGATCGCCGCAAACAGCCCGCCGTGGCGACTGTGGCGGATGACGACGCGCTCGCCACCGGGGAGCGGCACAGCGTACGCCGTCGCCCGCCCCATCATGGCGCGGCGCGCCGGATGCCCCCGCGCGTACCCGTACAGTGAATCGCGGCGCAATGCGGCGATCAGGGACGCGAGAAGGGGGGCGAGCCCGGCGAGCCCGACCCCCTCAATTTCCCGGTGATCGTATCCTGGAGGGAGCGACGGCGGCCAGCCGATCACAACACGACGCTG
>JBKJKH010000001.1:0-3715 GCA_046597595.1 Gemmatimonadaceae bacterium | reverse complement strand
AGGAAGGCGAAGAGCGCAGGAACGGGAAGCAGGCGCGGGAGCTCGAGTGGCTCGCTGATGTCCGCAACGACAGGCACAATGTCGAGCGCATCATAGCGCGCTTCGAGCGCCGCGGCGGTCGCCTCGAGGAATTCCTCGCTCACGTCGATGGGGACGTACGTGGCATGCCTGCCGGTCGCGAGCATCGCGTCGAGCAGGATGCGCGTCTTCTCCGCGCTGCCGGCGCCGAGCTCCACCAGAGATGCCGGGGCAAGCGCGCCGATAATGGCGCTGGCATGCGCCTCCAGCAGCCCACGCTCGGCACGCGTCAGATAATACTCGGGCAGTCTCGTGATCTGCTCGAACAACTCTGATCCGCGCCGATCGTAGAAATACTTGGACGGAAGCCGTTTCGGCGATCGCGACAATCCGTCGCGCACGTCACGGAGCAGCGTCTCCGACGGTGCCGGAAACGCATCGGCCATGCGCTCGGCCGGCTCAGTCATCGCGCGCACATCGAAAGCCGGCGAAGATCTGCCGCCGGATTGGATAATCCCAATTGCGGAACGTGTTGCGAATTGCTCCCGGGCGCGTGGCCCAGGAGCCGCCACGCAAGATCTTGTACTCACTGCCGAAAAACACTTCGGAATATTCGGCGTATGGAAAGGCGGCGAAGCCGGGATACCCGGCGAGGTCGCTCGCTGTCCACTCCCACACGTCACCGATCATTCCGTAGCATCCAATGGGCGAGACGTTGGCTGCATAGGCGCCGACGGGAGCGGTTCCAAACGACAGCTGATCGACGTTTGCATGCGAGGGAGTCGGCGTATCGTTACCCCACGGGAATTGGCGGGCGGAGCCTGTCGCCGGGTCCCACGACGCTGCGGCTTCCCATTCGAATTCAGTGGGGAGCCGCTTTCCCGCCCAGCGCGCGAAGGCATCAGCCTCATACCAGCAGACGTGCACGACGGGTCGCCGCGGGTCGACGTCGCCTTCCCGATCCATTTCGCGCACGAGCCAGCGGGTGCCTTCGCGGCGCCAGTACTTTGGCGCCGTGACCTTCGCCTCAGTATGCCATTCCCACCCCGCGGGCGACCACAGCTCCCGCCGGCTGTATCCACGGTCATCCATGAACGCGAGAAATTGCCCGTTGGTGACTGGCGCGCGATCAATCTGAAACGCCTCGAGGTCCAACCGGTGCCGGGGCCGCTCGTTGTCGTAGGCCGATGAAGGGTCATCGGTGCCGATCGTCACAGTGCCGCCCGGGAAGCGGACCATCACGTCCGGCTCCATTGCAAGTTGTGGCTCGGGGATGGGATACGCGCGTGGGGCGGCGTAATGTGCACCCCCCTTCAGTTGCATCGTCTGGAGAATTGTTTCGCCGTGCTGGTATTCGTGTTGCGCGACCATCGCGAACACATATCCACTGCGAAGGAGCGGGTTCGATGCGTCGTCCTGCAGCTGATCGAGCTTTGCAAGTACGCGTTGGCGTGTTTCGGCCAGGTCAGCAATGGTTGTGCGGAGCTCAGGAAGGTCGAGCGCGCCACGCTCGCGGCGCGGGTGTTCGAAGGGGTTGAAGAGCCCCGGCATTTCTCCGAAGGCGATTCGTCCCTCGAGGTTGCGAGTGAGCCAGAGCTCCTCGAAGCGCGCGATGTGGCCAAGGTCCCACACGACGGGGCTCATGAGCGGATCGTGCTGCGTGGTCGCGTCTTCCTCTGTCAGGACCGACACGAGCAACAGCGTGCGTGCGCGCGCCTCGACAAGAAGCGCGGCGGCGTTCTGGGCGGGCAGCGAAGCAAGCGAATTGTGGGACTGTGCGGTCACGGCAGTGTGGATGCGGACAACATGCGCCCTCGACAGCCGTCACCGGCGCGAAGGCGCGATAGGCGCGCGCGCGCCCGTTTCTGAAACTGTATTGCGCACCGCGGGCGCGCGAGTGCCCGGCAGCGCGCGCCGTGCACCTACTCCGCAACGCACTTCCTGGTTCCTGAGCGGGGGCGTTGACAGCGCTAGAGCCAGCTTGGCCTGTCGTACCTGGCCTGTCGTCCTCGCGGGATCTCCGGCGGCGCAGTAAAATCCCCTGCCGCCCGCCATTCTCCCCGGAGCCCGGAACATGACAATCTCACGCCGTGAGTTCATTGGCGCTGGAACGACAACCGTCGCCGGATTGGCGCTCGGGACGCCCGCGGACGCGCGCGCGGAGCCGGCACGCTCCGGGGAGGGGCGCCCGATCGTCATCTCGAGCAGGAACGGCATCCGCGGAGTGAAGGTCGCGTTCGACCTCATCCAGCGCGGCGGTGATCCGCTCGACGCGGCGATAGCAGGAGTCAAGATCCAGGAGCTTGATCCTGAAGACCAGAGCGTCGGACTCGGCGGGTTGCCTAACGAAGAGGGCGTTGTCCAACTCGACGCGTCGTGCATGCACGGTCCGACGAAGCGTGCAGGAGCCGTGGCCTGCCTCGAGGGCATTGCGACGCCTTCGCTCGTCGCACAGGCGGTCATGGACCATACGGATCATCTCCTGCTCGTTGGCGCCGGCGCGAAGAAATTCGCGCTCGAGATGGGATTTCAGGAACAGAATCTCCTGACCGAGGCGTCGCGGATGGAGTGGCTCCGATGGAAGTCGACCCTGAACTCCAGCGATGCATGGCTCGACCTGCCGCCCAGGGCAAAGCGCACGTCCCGCATCGGGAACGGACGACACCTGGCGTACGACGTGAACGGTGTTCCCTACACCTACGGCACGATCAACATGAACGCCGTGACCGCGTCCGGTGATATCGCATCCGTCACCACGACGAGCGGCATGTCATGGAAGATTCCCGGCCGCGTCGGGGACAGCCCCATCGTCGGCGCAGGACAGTACTGTGACAATACCGTCGGTGCGGCCGGGTCGACCGGGCGCGGGGAAGCCAACATCAAAGTGTGTGGCGCCTTCCTCGCGGTGGAGTTCATGCGCCAGGGCATGACGCCGGAGCAATCGCTGCTCAAGGTCATGGAACGCGTGATTGCCATGACGGAGAAGCGGCTGCTGGATGACCGGGGCCGGCCGTTCTTCGATCTCAGCTTTTATGCGGTGTCCAGGGACGGGCGCTATGCCGGGGCCACGGCGTACGAGGGCGGCGACTTCGCGGTTTGTGATGCCGGTGGCGCGCGCATCGAGAAGAGTGCCTACCTGTTCAAGGAAGCCGAGCGTCCGCACGGGCGTCCGCAGAACGTGATGCTGCGCTGATCGCATGACAGATCGAAGGGTCCCCACACACCAGAAGGGGCTGGGAGCCCTTCGCAAGCGACTTGCGTTTCCGGCGGTCCTGGTCGGGGCCGTGTTTCTCACGGGCTTGTTCGGCTACCGGATCCTCGGCGGCCCCACGCACACGTGGCTGGACGCGGTGTACATGACCGCCAACGTGCTGACCACCACCGGGTTCCGCGAGGCTGTCCCGGTGGAAGGCAATACAGGAGGACAGTTATTCACGATCGCCTTGATGTTCTTCGGCGCCGCCGTCGTCGTGTACGCGACGTCGGTCGTGACGGCATTCATCGTCGAGGGCGATCTCACCGAAGGGTTCCGGAGAAGGCGCATGCAGCAGACGATTGAATCCATGAGCGGCCATTTCGTCGTGTGCGGCGCCGGCCAGGCGGGCCTCGCCGTGCTCCACGAGCTGGCCTCGACGCAACGGGCAGCCGTGCTCATCGAAGCCGACGCGCACCAGATCGCGCGCGTCGTGAAGATGTA
>JBKJKH010000395.1:0-8600 GCA_046597595.1 Gemmatimonadaceae bacterium | reverse complement strand
AATATTTTTCCGTCGAATATCCAGGGACTGCCCACCTGGTACGAAGTGCGCGTCAGCGGCGCGGGATACACCGCGCGCCCGGCGCAGATCGATCTCGTCATCGCACTCAACCCGGAGACGTACGCGAAGGATGTCGCGACCGTGCGACCGGGCGGATACCTCCTCTACGACTCGTCGTGGCCCATCGACGCCTCGCTCGTGCGCGAGGGAATCACCATCCTCGGCGTGCCCTTCGGGCGGATGTGCGTTGAAGCATTCGAGGGCGACCGGCAGCGGACGTTGCTCCGCAACATTGTTTACACGGGCGCCCTGGCTGCGCTGCTGGACATCGACATGGAGTTGTTGGGCTCGATGCTGCACGAGAAGTTCTCACGCAAGAAATCGCTGCTCGAGGCGAACAACCGGGCGCTGCGGCTCGGGTTCGATTATACAAAGGCCAATTTCGAATGTCCGCTGCCCTTCAGCCTCCAGCGGATGCACAAGACGGACGATCACATTCTGCTCGACGGCAACACGGCTGCCGCGCTGGGCGCCGTGTATGCCGGAGCGACCGTGGGTGCGTGGTATCCAATCACCCCGGCCACGTCGCTGATGGAAGCCTTCAAGGAGTACTGCCAGCGTTTCCGCATCGACAAGGAAACGGGAGAGAAAAAGTACTGCATCATCCAGGCGGAAGACGAACTGGCCGCGGCGGGGATGGTCTTCGGTGCCGGATGGGCGGGCGCGCGGGCATTCACCTCGACCGCCGGTCCCGGCATCTCGTTGATGGAGGAATTCATCGGGCTCGGATATTACGCCGAGATCCCGGGAGTGTTCTTCGATGTGCAGCGCACGGGCCCGTCGACCGGCATGCCCACGCGCACACAGCAGGGTGACTTGATGGCCGTGGCGTATGCGTCGCACGGCGACACAAAGCATATCGCGCTCTTTCCTGCCAATCCGGAAGAGTGCTTCAGCATGTCGGTGCAGGCATTCGATCTCGCGGAACGTTTTCAGACTCCGGTCTTCGTCGTCTCCGACCTCGACATCGGCATGAACGATTGGATGTGCGAGCGGCTGACGTGGGATGACGCATACCGCCCGGATCGGGGCAAGGTGCTCGATGCCGCGCAACTCGAGGCGGCGACCGAGAGGTTTTCGCGCTACTTCGATCGTGACGGTGACGGTATCGCCGCACGTTCGTTGCCTGGCGTGCATCCCAAGGGCGCATTCTTCACGCGCGGTTCTGGCCACGACAAACACGCCGCATATACCGAAGACTCGGCGGCGTACCAGGAAGTCGTCGATCGCCTCACGCGGAAGCTGGCTACCGCTGCAGGCGCCGTACCGCCGGCGGAGATTCGTCGGCAGCCGGGTGCCGACGTCGGCATCATCACTATCGGTGGATGCCGCGCCGGTGTCCTCGAGGCGATAGACATCCTCGGTGCACAGGGTATCACGCTCGACTATATGCGCGTGCGCGGGTTCCCCTTCGGGGCTGAAATTACCGAGTTCCTTGAATCGCACGAGCACTGCTACGTGGTTGAGCAGAACCGCGATGCGCAGTTGCGATCGCTGCTCATGATCGAAACCGGGACGGCGCGCGACCGGATGATCCCGATCCTCTCGTACAACGGGCTCCCGCTCACGGCGGATGAGGTAGCGACCGCGGTGTTCCAACAGACGCAGACGGTGCACGCATGACTTCCATCGCAAAGCCGCCCATCCGGCATCCAAGCCTCCAGACCAACTCGCTGGGGATGACGAAGCGCGACTATGAAGGGTCGATGTCCACGCTGTGTGCGGGATGTGGACATGACTCCGTCACGGCAGCGATCGTCCAGTCGATGTTCGAGCTCGAGATCGCGCCCCACCGTGCCGCGAAGCTGAGCGGCATCGGATGTTCGTCCAAGACGACCGCGTATTTCGCACGGACGTCACATGGGTTCAACTCCGTGCACGGTCGCATGCCGTCGGTGGCCACGGGTGCGAACGCGGCAAACCGTTCATTGCTGTATATCGGCGTGTCCGGCGACGGCGACTCGCTGTCGATCGGGCTTGGCCAGCTGTGTCACGCCATCCGCCGCAACGTTGACCTGTGCTACGTGCTGGAGAACAATGGCGTGTACGGGCTGACCAAGGGCCAATTCTCGGCATCGTCGGATGTGGGTTCGACATCGAAGCGCGGTGAGGCGAACGCCCAGCAACCGATCGACCCCGTGCTGCTTGCCCTCACCTTGGGCGCGACGTTTGTGGCGCGCAGCTTCTCGGGCGACAAGACGCAGCTCGTGCCCATCATCAAGGCGGCGTTGAAGCACAAGGGATTCGCAATCGTCGACGTGATCTCGCCCTGCGTGAGCTTTAACGATCACGACGGTTCCACCAAGAGCTATCGCTACACGCGCGAGCACTACCACGAAGTTGCTCCCGTCGATTTCGTCGAGATGCGCCGCGAGATCACCGCGCCCGATGATCCCGGCGCGGGAGCAATGTCGGTCACCATGCACGACGGGACCATCATGCGCTTCCGGCGCGTCGGCGAAGGCTACGACCCGACCGATCGCGAACGGGCCTACGCGTACGTGCGCGAGAGCCAGAAGCGGGGTGAAGTGGTGACGGGATTGCTCTTCGTCGATCCGAACGGAACGGACATGCACGCGGTGAACGATACGGTCGCGCGGCCCTTGACCGACCTGACGTTCGAGGAGCTATGCCCCGGATCCGCTGCGCTCGAGGAATTACAGAAGGAGTTTCGCTAGGGTCTCTCGCGCGCCCTGCACCACGATGCTCAGTACCCGTCCGAAAGCCGCGGTGCCCCGTCTACCAATTCGGTTACCAGCGTCTCGAGCCGGTCCGCGAGGCGCTCGAACCGCCGTTGACGCTTCGTAGACGACCGGTGATAGCTCGCGCGTGCAGCCGAGAGGACCATCAGCAGCCACGCGGGCACGAGAAGCGCGAGGCCCAGGGGCCCCAGATGGAATCCCTCGACACCCAGCGCCAGCAGCGGTGCGACTCCACCGCCTCCCAGTCCGCCGCCGAGGCCGAGATACATGGAGCTTACGAGGCGCTCGAGGTTCTCGTGAAGCGTGATGCGCGTCCGTCCGCCACGCACCGTGACGGCGACCTCGACATCGCGGCGCTGTGCCGGGCCGCGAGCCATGGTCCACGTGAAAGACTTCCCGAGCTGGCTGACGTGTCCGAGGTTTTCCATCCCACGCCGGATCTCCTCGACGACCATCGGGAAATCTGCTTCTGCAAGTTCCCCCTCAACGATGCGCTCGTAGAGCAGTCGCGTCGGCCCGCCGTAGAACCGGTTGTACACGGGAGGTTCGATCGGCGCCGGAGTACCTGAGCGCCCGGGCGAAAGCGCTGCCGCCGCTGAGCGTACATGCTCGCGTGGAATTCCGACTTCATCGGCGATCGCCTCCACGCCCCCAATCGTCATCGAGCCACTCGTTGGAGCGGTGACCTCGAGTTCCGACGCACGCTTCACGATCTCATCGATCTCCTCCGGCCTGTACCTCCGCCGCGGTGTGGGAACCGCCACCCCGTGAAGTTCGTCGAGGAGCACGGCCGGAGTCGACGTGCGGTGGTCAGGGCGAATCGAGAGACCTCTCACCAATGCGCCTTCGACGGAAGCGCCAAGCTGCGAAAGCCGGGCTCTATGGGCCGGCGGCGCCTCGAGGAAGCGTCCTGCGTGCACGGCGTCCTCGGTTGGCCAGCGACCGGGGATCTCGCCGATCACCATCTCGTAGATCACGACTGCGAGGCTGTAGACATCTGTCCGCGCATCGATGTCGCTGAAGCCCGCAGCCTGCTCGGGACTCATGTATCCAGGAGTACCGATTGAGATTCCGGTTCGTGTCAGCCCCGGCCCGGTCGCACTGTGCAACGCCTTCGCAATGCCGAAGTCGCCGACGATCGGATGCGTCTGTGCGAACAGAATGTTCTCGGGTTTGATGTCACGGTGGAATACGCCCAGCCGGTGTGCGTAGCCCAACGCATCGGCAACTGGCGCGGCAATCGCGAGCGCGCGCTCGACGCTCAACGCGCCTTCCGCCTCCAGACGCTGCCGGAGCGACCCGCCTTCGATGTACGGCATCACGTAATAGACGAATCCCTCCGACTCACCCGAGTCGTGCAGGGCGAGGATGTAGGGATGCACCATACGCGCGACGATCTGGATCTCCGCCAGGAATCGATCGGTGCCGAGCGACTCGAAGATCTCCGGGCGCAGCACCTTCAGCGCGACCTCGCGCTGGTGCTTTCGATCGTGCGCGAGATAGACGGTCGCCATCCCGCCGCGCCCAAGGACGCCGCGCAGTTCGTACCGCGTGGCGAGCGCCGAGGCGAGGTCGGTAGGAATGATGGCAGTCATCGTGTCCCGACGGATTTACACGTCCGGCCGCATCCACACAATCCGCCGCCCTTCGCGCCGGCGTTCAGCGCACGGCGCCGGCGGCACCGAGCGAGAGTGTGGGCGGCCGGGTCGCTGTCGCTGCCATGAGTGTCAGCGTGAACGAAGAGCCTTCGCCCAGCGTACTGCGCACCTCAAGATCTCCTCCCATCCCGCGCGCGAGATCGCGGCTGATGGAGAGGCCGAGCCCTGCACCATCGGACACCCGGATATGGCTCGCGTGCACCTGTGTGAATGGATCGAAGATGAGATCAAGCTTGTCAGCAGGGATGCCAGTCCCTGTGTCGTTCACGCTCAGGGAAACAGTGGCGGCATCTGCCGATTTCGAGCCGACTTCGATCCACACGCGCCCTCCGGCTTCGGTGAACTTCACCGCATTCGACAGCAGGTTGAGGAGGATCTGCTGGAGCTTTTCGCGGTCTGCGCATGCCACCGGCATGCGATCCGCGTTGCGGACCTCGTACGTGAGGTGCTTGGCTGCGAGCTGCGGCTCGATCATGGGCGCTACATCTGCCAGTGCTTCGGACAACGGGACGTCCGTCATCGCGTATTCGACGCGGCCCGCCTCGATGCGCGACATGTTGAGGATGTCGTTAATGAGCGCGAGCAGGTGTCGCTGGCTCCGGTCGATGCGCGCGAGCGCGTCCTGCTGTTTTTCCGTGACCGGTCCATGCAGGCCCATCCCGATGATCTGAACATGTCCGGCGATTGCATTAAGCGGCGTGCGCAGTTCGTGGCTCATCGTCGCGAGGAATTCCGACTTCGCGCGGTTTGCGCTGTCTGCCGCAGCGCGCGCCTCGTCGAGCTCCAGGTTCGAGCGCTCGAGTTCGTCGCTCCTCATCTCGATCTCCACGGTCTGCATTTCCATCTCTGCTGCCTGTTGCGCCAACTGTTCACGGGTCTCACGGGACGACGCAAGCGATTCTTCCAGTTGGATGCGCGTGCGCTCGAGTGCCTGTGCCAACGCGGTCGAGCGCACTGCAGTCTGCTGTGCCATGCGCGCCTGCACGAGCGCACTCTCTGCCTGCCGCTCGCCCCGAAACGCGTGAGCGAGAACCGGCAACAGCGTCAGCAGCGTTCCCAGCTCCGCGGGATGCGGTGCGTTGCCCAATACGACAAGCGCCACGTCCGGATCCGGCGAATATCCCATGGCCTGGAGCGGCGCGCTGCCGGCAAACGCGGCAAGCGTTCCCTCATGTTTGCCCTGTTCTACCGTGCGCGCGAGAAACGCGCGCCAGAGCTTTCCATCGGGCAGTGTCTGGGGGAATCCCGGGGCTGACAGCATCGCTCCCACTTCCTCGTCGCGCACGAAAATGAGCAGCATGTCGGCGCCCAGTTCCACCGCGAGATTGCGCGCAGCCGCCGAGCGTGTGTCCCGTGGCGCAAGCGCAGCAATAAGCTGGAGGATCGTGGACGTCGTGCCGACGTTCATTCAGCAGACCCGCGAATCAATCCGGGATAACGCAGACGACGGCCGTGCAGTTGTGGAATCCGCTGAACTGCCCCTCTGCACGTACGATCTGCCCATACGAATTGAAGCCTGCGAACGGCGCGTCACCCAGCTCTTTTGTCACCGCGTCCAGCTCGAGTCCGAACTCCTTCCCGAGGCGCAGGCGGGTGGCAACACAATCGAAGAAGAGCGCCGCCCTGGGTTTGTGGCCGCTCGATGTCACTTGCCGCACGGCATCGCGGGTTGCGCTGGCCGCGGCGTCCGAGGCGGAAGACGCCTGCGTGCTCATGATGTGCGCGACAGTGCCCGTTGGAACTTCCGCCGCGCACTGAATCCCGCCTTCCTCGGCCACGCTCAGCGGCACGCGGAGCTTGTGGCCGCTTTCGGTCTGAACGCCGACGATGTTGTGCAGGAAGAAGGGCAGCGGGTCGGTGCGGTCGAAACTCTGGTTCGTCGCGGCGGCGTGTTCCTCGAATGCCTCCACAGCGGGAGCGACATTGAAGCTCAGGACGCAGGCGTCTGCCGTCTCGGTGACACGCAGCGGATCACCGGACGGCCGCCACCCGTGGCGAGCACCGATGCCGAATGGCTTGTTCGAGAGGATCTCGAGCGAAACGGCGGCATCGGTGTGCGACTCGGTTCCGAAGAACACGTGGGTCTTCTTGAAGAGCGCGTCGTCCCCCGCACCTCCACCAAAAAACTGATACATGCCACCCGTCTTGAGGGTGAGCTGGTCCACGAACTCTTCCGCGTGTCCCGCGAGCGCGTCGACCAGGAGCAGCGCCGTGCGATAGCGGTAGTCGGTCGACGCAATACCCGCGTAGTCCTTCACCAGCTCGTTGACGGCGCCTTCGCGGTCCCTGGACAGCCCATGTGACATCGTCGCCGTGAAGCGCATGTCGCTCGCCCGGAGGGCGATCACGGACGTGAGGCCGGTTCCCGAGGTTTCTGTCGTAAATTCGCCTGCTGACGAGCAGCCGACTATTGCGTTCGCGCCACAATGCTCGACCAAGCCCGCGAGAAGCTTGGTGTAATCATTCTGTGACGATGCGAAGAGGATGACCGCGTCGGGAACGCCATCGGGAATCTGCTCGCGAATCTGGGCGGCGAGATACTCACCGGCCGCGCGATCCCGCAGGTCGGTGGACGCAATCGCTACATCGGTCATCGTTCGAGATGGAGTGTGGCTCGCGGATGGCTACGGGCCGAACCCCACGATTCGTGCAAGAAGCCCGCCGTAGCAAACAGGTGGCTATTAACCACGTACCGAGCGATCGGCGCTCGCCATCAGCCTGAGACTGCGGCGTTCAAGCCAATGCACCCAGATCCAGAAATTCCGGAAGGCCGGATTCCGGGTCTGCCGGTGGTGGTACCGGTAGTAGATCTGCTGTGCGATGCCCGCCAACCGGAAGGATCCGTAAACCTCGTAGAACGTCCAGTTCGCTGGCGAAAAACCCATACGCTCGCAGTAGTAGCCAACCACCTCGCGACGCGTCAGCATGCCGGGAAGGTCCGTCGGCTGCCGGCGCAGGGCGCGGGCAACGCGCCCGTCACTCTGCTCGACCCAGTACGCCATGCTGCTGCCAAGATCCATCAGCGGATCGCCCAGCGTCGCGAGCTCCCAGTCGAGTACGCCGGTCACGCGCGTGATATCGTCGGCATCGAGCACGAGATTGTCGAGGCGAAAGTCATTGTGGATGACGCAAGTACCGACATCGTCGGGCATGTTCGCGCGCAGCCATGTGATGACGCGACGAAATGACGGAACGTTCCACGTGCGCGCCTTCTCGTAGCGCTCGGACCAGCCCTCGATCTGCCGGCGGACATACCCCGCGCCCTTTCCGAGTTTCTCGAGACCGACCGCGCGCACATCGACGCGATGCAGGTCGATCAGCCGGTCGATCGCATTGAGACAGAGCGCACGCGCTGTCGCTGCATCAATGCAGACATCTTCTGGCGGGCGCGCCCGCAGGATGAGACCGGGCATTCGCCGCATCACGTAGAAATCGCTCCCAGTCACCGCGTGGTCGTCGCAGAACGCAAGCATTTCCGGGACGTACGGATACGCAGGGCGCAACGCGCGCTGGATATCGAATTCGCGGTGCATATCATGGGCAGACTTCGCCTTGGTACCCGCGGGAGGACGGCGCAGCACAAGATCGTGGCTGTCGTACTCGAGCCGATACGTCCAGTTCGAGGCACCGCCGGAGTACTGGGTGATGCGCGGAGTGCCGTGCAGGCCGGCGATCCGGCCCTTCAGCCACGCATCTACCTTCTCGGCAGCGAGCTCCTCACCGGGGCGCATCGCGATGCTTCGCCAGCTCGATGCGGGCGATCACGCCGCGGTGGACTTCATCGGGGCCATCTGCGATCCTCATCACGCGCGCGTAGCTGAAGAGCGCCGTCAGCGGCACATCGTCTGACACCCCGGCCCCACCGTGGATCTGCATGGCCGCATCGACAACGCGTTGCAGTACGTTCGGCGCGACGACCTTGATCGCGGAAATCGCCGCCATCGACCCCTGTGCGCCCAGCTTGTCGAGCTGCCATGCCGCATACATGGTGAGCAGGCGCGCCTGGTCAATGGCGATTCGCAGGTCGGCGATGCGCTCGCGATTCCCGCCAAGTTCGACGATTGGTTTCCCGAACGCCGTGCGCGTCATCGCTCTCTTGACCAGCAATTCCAGCGCGCGCTCGGCGGCCCCGATGCAGCGCATGCAGTGGTGGATGCGTCCCGGCCCCAATCGTCCTTGC
>JBKJKH010000277.1:0-3060 GCA_046597595.1 Gemmatimonadaceae bacterium | reverse complement strand
TGTCCGCCGCCACAGCGCACGGCGTATTTTTCGAGGCGCCGCCACAGCGGTGTGGTCTTCCGCGTATCGAGAATCTTGACGCCCGTCCCGTCGATTGCGTCCACGTACTTTCGCGTCAGCGTCGCGATGCCCGAGAGGCGCATCAGGAAGTTCACCGCCACGCGCTCGGCCGACAGGAGCGGACGCGCGTGACCGCTCAGGAACAGCGCGGGGTTTCCCTTGGTGACGCGATGCCCATCCTCGTGCTCGATGCGGATCGTCGTCTTCGGATCGAGGATACAGAACGCGCTGACGGCGAGTGGCACACCGGCGAGGACGCCATCGCCGCGGGCGACGAGCGTCCCGCGGGAGCGTCGCGTCGACACAACCGTCGCGAGCGTCGTGACGTCGTTGAATGCGCCGTCTTCCTGGAGCGCCGCGCGTACAAGGTCCTCGAGCTCGCGGTTGCTGAGCGGGAACTGGAGACGATCGTCGGCGCGAATTGCCGGCACGCCCGTGAGCGGCGTGAGCGTCCGCGGAACAGGCTTGCGTTCGAGACTCATTCGCCGGGGTCCTCCCCCATGGCCGGCACGAGCGAAGGCGGCGTTTTGGCGTTGCCACCGATCGCGACCATGCGGTCGATCGCCTGGCGAGCCCTTGCCGCCACGTCGGGCGGGACGGTGATGTGGTGCTGCGTCTCCTGAAGAGCGCGTAACACCTTTGGCAGGGTGATGGTTTTCATGTACGCGCACACCGCCTGCTCATTTGCGGCGAGAAACGTCTTGTCGGGGTTCGCGCGGCGGAGGCGGTGGAGGATGCCGGTCTCCGTCGCGACGATGAACGTATCGGCGGCAGACTGCGCGGGACGGTTGATCATTCCCTCGGTCGAGAGGATCTGCACGCCCTCGGGATCGATGTCTCCTGCAGACACCGCCTCCACCGCGCTCGTCGCGCAACCGCACTCGGGATGAATGAGAAATTCCGCCCCGGGATGTTCTGCGCGCATGCTGTTGATGTGCTGCACGTCGATGCCAGCGTGCACATGACACTCGCCCATCCAGACATGCATGTTCTGCCGCCCCGTCACCCTTCGGACGTGCGCGCCGAGGAACATGTCGGGGCCGAAGAGCACGTCCCGGTCGGCAGGGATCGAATTCACGATCTCCACGGCGTTCCCCGAGGTACAGCAGTAGTCACTTTCCGCTTTGACGGCGGCCGTCGTGTTCACGTATGTGACAGCGACGGCGCCTGGGTGCTCGGCTTTCCACGCGATGAGCTGCGCGGCGGTCATGCCGGCCGCGAGCGAGCAGCCTGCGGCCATGTCGGGGAGCAGAACGGTCTTCGCGGGTGACAGGATCGCCGCCGTCTCGGCCATGAAGTGAACGCCGCAGAACACGATAATGTCTGCTGACGTGCTGGCCGCCTCGCGCGACAATCCGAGCGAGTCCCCAACGAAGTGCGCGACGTCCTGCACTTCAGGGCGCTGGTAGTTATGGGCGAGCACGACGGCGTTCCGCTGCTCCGCCAGGTCGCGGATGTCCTGCTGGAGCTGGCGGGTGGTCGGCAACCGTGTCTGCATCATCTCCGAAAAGCGAACAGCGACATCCCGTTAGCTTACCGCCCCGCAGCCCCATGGGCCAGCGGCCCTCAGAACTCGATGTGCCTGCCCTTCCAACGCCGGATCGCCTTCGGGTAGTCTGACCGAAAATGACCTCCGCGCGACTCCTTCCTGAGCAGCGCAGCGCCGGCGATGAGGCGTGCCGTCTCCACCATGTTGGCCTCCTCGGTGGCGCCGGTCGGAAGTCGCTCGTGGATGGTTTCCAGCTGGAGCAGGCAGTTGCGCAATCCTTTCGCCGTCCTGGCGATGGCGGCGTGCTCCCACATCACGCTGCGGATTTCGTCGGCGGCCACCTGGGCAGCGCCGCGGTCGGCGAGGAGGGGAACACTCCATTTGGCGGATCGCGGCACCCGGCGCAGTTTGGGAATGCGTTCCATGTCGCGCGCCACTCGCTCGGCGAATACGAGCCCTTCGAGCAGGGAGTTTGACGCGAGGCGGTTCGCGCCATGTACGCCGGTGCGCGACACCTCACCGCACGCGTACAGCCGGGGCAGCGACGAGCGGCCTGCGAGGTCGGTGACGATGCCTCCCATCATGTAGTGCGCGGCGGGCGTGACCGGAATTGGCTCGGAACGCGGGTCGAGACCGCGTGCGCGGCAGATGGCAAAGATGCCGGGGAATCGCTGCGCAAAGCTTTCGCCGAGCCTGGTGGCATCGAGCAGGACGCGATGGCCGTCCTGCTGCTGGCGGAAGATCTCGCGGGCCACGACGTCGCGCGGCGCGAGCTCGGCGGCGCGATGCTTTTCGCGCATGAATCGCTCGCCCGCCTCGTTGATGAGCACGGCGCCTTCGCCACGCACGGCTTCGGAAATCAGCGAGAGCGGATTTTCGGGCGTGTCGAGCGCGGTCGGGTGAAACTGGACGAACTCCATGTCCGAGAGCTTCGCGCCGGCGCGGTGCGCGATCGCGTAGCCGTCGCCTGTCGCGACGACGGGGTTCGTGGTGTACCTGTAGACCTGACCGCAGCCACCCGTCGCAAGGACGATCGCGTCGGCGAGAATTTCGACCGGGCTCCCCGCGACGCTTGCGCGTACACCGACGCATTGTCCGTCGTGCACGATGAGGTCGAGCACACGCGCGAACTCCACGACTTCGACGCGTTCGCTCTCCGTCACCTTCTTCGCCAGCGTGCGGGCGACTTCGGCGCCGGTCTGGTCACCATGCGCGTGCACGATGCGGCGGCGGGAATGCGCGGCTTCCTTTCCGAGCTTCAGTTTGCCGGAGGGGTCGAGATCGAACGCGGCGCCGGCGGTCTGAAGTTCCCGGACGCGCGCCGGGCCTTCCTCGACCAGCACCTGCACGGCGGCCGCATCGCACAGGGCGGCGCCGGCGGCGAGGGTATCCTGGCGATGCAGTTCGGGGGAGTCTCCCGCGCCAAGGGCCGCCGCGATCCCGCCCTGCGCATAGGAGGTCGCGCTGTCGAACAACGAGGCCTTGGTGAGGAGCAGTACCTCACCTGAGTC
>JBKJKH010000658.1:0-5055 GCA_046597595.1 Gemmatimonadaceae bacterium | reverse complement strand
CTGCGGACGAATGCCGCTGATGATGCACTCGGCGCCCATCAACCGCGTGGCGGTTACCGTCTTGAGCAAGTGCTGGGCAGTCATGGTGTCCACCGTAGGCACACCCGTGATGTCGATGATTGCGATCTGTGCGCCGGTTTCGACGATACGCTGCAGAAGCGTTTCCATGACGATCTGCGTACGCGCGCTGTCGAGTGTGCCGATGAGCGGCAACGCGAGCACGCCGTCCCAGAGCGTCAGGACGGGAGTCGAGAGCTCCAGCATCTCATGCTGCTGGCTGCGAATGACTTCTTCGCGGCCCCGCTGGTACTCCTCCATCGTGAGCAGGCCGAGCTGGTCGAGCAGTTCAGTGGCGAGCCATGTCTCGTCGGCGAGCTGCTGGGCGTCGTCGGCAAACTCCCGGCGCAGCAGCGCAAAGAGCGGCCGCTTGAGTGCGAAGACGAAGCTCGCAGTCTCGGAAGGCGAGAAACCAAGCCGGGCGCGCGATCGTGAGAGATCAGCGAGGAATGCTCGAGCAGGCGTCCATGCGGCGTCGTTGACGTCCAGGATGGAGTCCGAATTCGCGGGGCCGGCAAGCAGCGACAGAAACTGGTCGCACTGCGTTCTCAGTTCCGCAGCAGGAAGGCTCTCGACCCGCCCCTGCTTCAGCTGCTCTTCAACCCAGGCGTCGAGGACCTCGCGTCGCTCGCGGATAAGAAGGCCGCGGAAATCGGTAGAATCTGTCTGTGGCACTTGAGGGACGATTGCAGTCATGGACGGCCTCCTGTAGCGAGATCATGCACGGCGAGAGGCAGTCTCTCGCTTTCGCTCGGAGGGCGCGGGCGCTAGGCCGCCGCGAGTATGCAGCAGGACATGATGCACGGAGCATACCGTCATATGAAGCAGAAGGCTAGAGTATGGGGCGTGGCGTTGACGCCTCACCAGCGCTGAGTCCGTCGACTACTCGAGCGCTACAAGTGGTCCACAACATGCCATTCGACGGCGAGTTTGTGTGACCCGAATTATTGTCCCTTCCGGCCATTCTTTCGGAATGGGCAACCTTGGCGCGCAGTCAACTGGGAGAGACGGAATGTCCGTGCAGGTTCCGCCGATTGGGTTGGACAAGGCGCCAACAGGCATTGCCGGCTTTGATGAGATCACCAATGGTGGCCTGCCGCGCGGGCGAACCACCCTCGTCATGGGAAGTCCCGGGGCAGGAAAGACAATTTTCGCCATCGAGACGCTGGTGAACGGCGCTCGAAATCAAGGCGAGTCGGGCATCTTCATCGCCTTCGAGGAGAATTCTCGCCAGATCGTGGAGAACGCCGCCACGTTCGGCTGGGACCTTCCGGCGCTCGAGCGCGACAAGCTCTTCTTTCTCGACGCCAAGCTTCCCGCCACCGTCATCAACTCCGGCGGGTTCGATCTCGAAGGCATCCTCGCCGGGCTTTCCGCGAAAGCGAAGGACATGTCCTGCACGCGAATCGTCTTCGACGGCCTTGACGTCCTCCTCAACCAGCTGAATGACCCGCTCGCGGAGCAGCGGGAAGTGTTCCGGTTGCACGACTGGCTGACGACGTCGGGCATCACGGGCATCATCACGGCCAAGGCAGACGCGATTGATCGCAACACCTCCGAGCGCTACGCGCACATGCAGTTCATGCTCGATTGCGTCGTCATGCTGGACAACCGGCTGTCGGATCGCGTGTCGCTGCGCGGCCTGCGCGTCCTGAAGTACCGCGGTTCGGCTTTCGCCGAAGGCCACTTTCCGCTGATCATCTCGGCAACAGGCATTGAAGTCGCCACGTTCGGCACGAACGAGATGGAGCATAAAGTCTTCGACGACCGTGTTTCGTCGGGAGTGGAGCAGCTGGATGCAATGCTGGGCGGTGGCTATTACCGCGGTTCCGGCATCCTCGTAACGGGCGTTCCAGGCACGTCCAAAACGACCCTCGCGGCGTCATTCGCGCAGGCTGCGTGCGCGCGGGGCGAACGCGCACTGTACGTCAGCTTCGATGAGGCGGCCGACCAGATTGTCAGGAATCTCGCGTCGGTCGGCATGCAGCTTCAGCGATACCGGGATGCAGGGCTGCTCCACATGTATTCCGTGCGGACCGAGATCATGAGCGCAGAAGCGCATTTCATCAAGCTGAAACTGCTCATTCGCGATCTCGAGCCCCAATCCCTCGTCTTGGACCCCATTTCGGCGCTCGCCAAGACGGGCGGCCAGATTGCGGCCGTGCACGCCTCCCTTCGCATCATGGACTACGCAAAGGCGAATGGCATCACGGTCTTCTGCACGAGCCTGCTCGGCGAGGCAGACGCGCTTGCCGAAACGACGGAAACGCAGATTTCCACCATCGCCGACACGTGGATCCACTTGTCGTACGTCGCATCCGGCGGTGAACGAAATCGCGCCCTGACGATTGTCAAGTCGCGGGGAACGAAGCACTCGAACCAGGTTCGGGAACTTCTCCTCAGCAATGAGGGAGTGTCGCTGGCCGAAGTCTATTCCTCCGGTGGTGAGGTGCTCATGGGCACAGCGCGCTGGGAGAAGGAGGCGCAGTTGCGCGATGACAAGATCCGCCTGGACGTCGTGCGCAATCAAGCACGCCGCAGTCTGGAACTGTCCGAGGCAGAAGTGAGCGCCCGCATTGCGGTGCTGCAACGCGAACTGGAGGCACGACGCGCGGATCTCGCGGTTGTCGAAAGCGACTCCACTGCGAGTGATTCCCGCGCGAGTGAGACTCGTGGCGCGATCGAGCAACGCCGCAGCGGAGTTGCGGGTCAGGGGAAAGACGTCTAGTGGCGTCTGCTGGCGTGCTCACGTTGCGCCTGTATGTAGCGGGTGAGTCTCCCAACTCCAGCGAGGCCAGGACAAACCTCGCTTCCCTGCTCGCGGGACGCCCGCCAGAGCAGTACGAGCTCGAGATCATCGACTTCCTTCGCGAGCCGCATCGCGCGCTCGAAGATGGCGTCATTGTGACGCCCACTCTCGTCAAGCTCGCGCCGCTCCCGCTGCAACGCATCATCGGAACGCTTCGCGAGCGGCCCAAGGTACTCGCCGCACTTGGCATCGCGGATGAGCATCATGGCTGATATCCAGCAGGGCAGCCCAGCGCAGGGCAGCTCAGCGCAGGGCAGCAGTGAGGAGCGGATCGCTACGCTCCTGCGACGCCTCGCCGAGGCAGAGGCAGCACTGCAAGCGATAATCTCCGGTGAAGTCGATGCGGTCGCGTCACCGCTCACCGCCGCACCCGTGCTCCTGCAGGCCGCGCAGGATGCGCTACGCGATTCAGAAGCGCGATACCGGGAAATTGTGGCGCAGAGCCCCTCGGTCGTTTGCGAACTCGCACCGGACGGCACGACGCGATTCCTCAACAAGCGGATCACGGACCTGCTCGGCTACGAGACCTCGGCGCTGATGGGACGAAACTTCTGGGACGCCATCCTCCCGCCTGACCAGCGCACTCGCGCGGAGTCGCTCTGGAAGAATCTCCAGGAGGAGCGCATCACGGAATTTGAGGTACCGGTCCGGACGGTCGACGGCACAAGGCGCACGTTCGTCTGGAACTCGACCAATCGCTATTCAGCTGCCGGATCGCTGGAGAGCGTGATCGTCTTCGGGCTCGACATCACCGCACGCAAACGCGAAGAGCAGACCGCACGTCGTCTCGCCGCGGAGCGGGCAGGGCGTACGGAAGCGGAAGCGGCGGAGAAGAAAGCGGAGTTGCTGGCCGAAGCCAGCCGGATACTGAGCTCGTCCCTCGATCACGAGGTAACGCTCGCCAACGTGGCCGCGCTCGTAGTCCCCGCACTCGGAGACTGGTGTGCCGTGGACATCATTGACGAGGGCGGAACCGTGAGGCGGGTGGCGGTTCAGCACCCGGATCCACTCAAGGTGCAGTGGGCTGAGGACGTACGCCGTCGCTATCCGACTGATGCGGGCGCCGCCATGGGCATTCCCAACGTGCTGCGCACGGGCAAGACCGAGTTCTATCCTGAACTCGCAGAGATGCTGGCTGCCGCCGCCCAGGACGCCGCACATCTCGATCTCCTTCGGAGCCTTGGCCTGCGTTCCGCCATTATCGTCCCGCTCTCCATTCGCGACAAGACCGTTGGCGCGATCACGCTGGTCGTCGCGGAGTCAGGCCGGTCGTATGACGAAAGCGATGTGCGAACCGCCGAGGATCTCGCCAATCGCGCCGCCGTGGCTATCGAGAACGCACGCCTGTATCAATCGGCCAGTGCGGCGCGTACCGAGGCCGAGCGCGCGCGTGTCGATGCTGAGAACGCGAACAGGGCAAAGTCGGAGTTCCTCGCCAGCATGAGCCACGAGCTCCGCACGCCGCTCAACGCGATCGCGGGCTATGTACAGTTGCTCGAAGAGGGCATTCAGGGCCCCATTAACGACAATCAGCGCGAATATCTGCGACGCGTGCGGCGGAGCCAGGAGCATCTGCTCGGGCTCATCAATGGAGTACTGAACTTCGCGAAGCTCGAGGCAGGGCATGTCCAGTTCGACATCACGCAGGTCAAGCTGGGCAAGCTGCTCTCCGAGGTGGACGACTTGATCGCCCCGCAGATTCGGGACAAGGGGATCGAGTACGAGAACCGCGCGTGTGACGTTCAGCTCTCGGCGCAGGCGGATCGTGACAAGACGCGGCAGATCGTGCTGAACCTGCTGTCGAATGCAGTCAAGTTCACGCCGAAGGGCGGGAAGATCGTCGTCGAATGCGGCGGACGCGGCTCGCAGGTGTCACTCAAGGTGCGCGATAGTGGAATCGGGATTCCGTCCGACAAGCTGGATGCGATTTTCGATCCCTTCGTGCAGATCGGGAAACAGGCCAGCCGGCAGGGCACCGGTCTGGGTCTCGCGATCAGTCGCGATCTTGCCCGGGCGATGCAGGGAGACCTCGCTGCCGCGAGCGTGATGGGGGAAGGGTCGGAGTTCACATTGACCCTTCCGCTGGCCACCAAAGCTGCGATCGAGGCGTCAGCCCGTGCGGCGGACGGGAAGGCGGTGCTCGAAAGGCTTCCCGCCCGCTAGTGCCCCGGACTCTGCGTCCCGTTGCT
>JBKJKH010000591.1:0-5973 GCA_046597595.1 Gemmatimonadaceae bacterium | reverse complement strand
CACAGCCCGCACCGCGGGCTGTGTCCATCTTCTCGAAGTGGCCGGGCTGCGAGTACGCCTTCCAGCTCGTGTCGGGGCGGCACGTCGGCTCGGCGTACGACACGAGGACGAACTTGCCGCGCACCTGCGGCAGGGCGGCAACCATCGCCATGGAATCGGCAACGTCGGGCAGGATCACGACGCCGGCCTGCACATCGCGCCCCCCGGTGCCGGGGCTCCACGACAGCATTGTGCCTTCGAGCGACCGTACGCGTGGGGCGATCAGGTCGACATGCGTCGTCCCGCGGCGCCACCCCCGCCAGGTTCCGTACTTCTCCTCGCGCGCGGTGATGCCGAACTGCGCATAGCGGTTGAGCAGCCACTGTTGCCCGGACCGCATGCCGGGTGATCCCGTGAGTCGCGGTCCAACCGAGTCGAGCAGCGCCTGCGACAGCGGCCACGTCTGCGAGGAGTCCATCCCGAGCTGCCAGATGCGGCGCAGGACAGGATCGTTGGTGGGCAGCGTCTGCGCACCGAGGGGGAGTGCGGTCGCGAGGACCAACGAAAGGAACCGGCGAACAAGTGTCAGCGTCATGTGGGATTGTGGAGTTGAAGAAGCTGGAGGGACGGCTACGTCGCAGGACATCGGGACGGACGGTTTGCGGAGGGTGCCGGGCGGCCTGCGCCCTTCCACTGAATGCGCGGACCATCCGCAAGAATGCGTGTCGCCCGGGCAGCAGCGTCGATGACGCGCGTCATGTGCACAAAATCCACGTGCCGCGTTTCGTCCTCTGGCGTGTGATACTCGTTGTGAAGATTGAACGTTGAAAGCGTATGTGCGGGGATGCCGCAGCGTGCAAACGCAATGTTGTCGCTGCGCTCGAAGAAACGCTGGGCAGGACGCGGATCAGGCACGATGGCCACACCGGAATCGCGCAGGAAATCTCCCATCGTGCTCCGCTCGTACCCCGTGAGCCATGCCTTGCCAACGCCGCCCGCGAGCGAATCGGCGCGGCCGATCATCTCGATCTCGAGGTTCGCCACGATCTTCGAGAATGGCACTGGAGAATGATCGATGAACCAGCGCGTGCCGATGAGCCCCACCTCCTCACCGGTGGTCGCGACGAAGAGCACGCTCCGCTTCGGTGCCGGACCCGCCTTCAGGATCCGCGCGATCTCGAGTACGGCGACAACGCCCGAGGCGTCGTCATCCGCACCATTGTAGATCGAGTCGCCATTCACCGGTGCCCGGATGCCGAGATGATCGTAGTGCGCGTCCACGAGGACGACCTCGTCTCCCAGCACGGGATCGCTGCCGCGCAACCGGCCCACGACGTTGACTGCGAGCAACAAACGATCGGCCCGCGTGAACGGCACCTTCTGGAAGAAGCCGGAGTCACCGAGGGGCTCAAGGCCGATCGCCGCCATGCGGGTGGCAATGAAGCGCGCAGCCTTCGCGCCGCCCACTGTCGCGGTCCCCCGCCCCTCGAGGGAATCCGCCGCGAGCACTTCGAGCATGGCCCGGACATCGGATTCGCTTGCAGCAGGCGCGGGGTGCATCGCGTTTCGCGCACAGCCAGCAAATGCTACAGCTAGCGCTACAGCAAGCACACCGCCAACCATCGACTGTCGGGATTGCATCAGGCAGAACTGGAGCGGGGACAGATTCGCGCGGAGACATGGAGGATGCCGCGCCGCACTCCGGTGCGCAACGCCGGGAGTGGCGCGCGGCTGTGCGTTGCGTAGAATTGAAGCGACGTCCTTCCCGAACCCGGAGGCCGCAGCGAAATGAGTTTCGCGTTCATCGCTGGATTCGCCCTTCAGGCGCTGGTGGCATCCGACGTCCCGCGCCCCCTGGCGACACGCCTCGAGGATTCGGTCCGCGTTCGTCATGAGGCGCGAGACGCGCAGGCGTCGTTTGAGCTGCGCCGCGTTTCGCTCCTCCCCGTGAAGGGTGATCGCGGCGGGAGCAACTGTGAGCAGCGCATTGGCCGCATGTGCTATACGTGGGAAGGGCGTGCCGATCCCGCGCCGCCTGCCGAGCCTGCGGCCATCGCCGACCTTCGTGACAAGCTGCTCCGTGAACTCGAGTCCGCGACCCTTCGCTTGCCCGGGGACGAGTGGCTGTTCGGCCAGTACGTCCGCTATCTCATTGAAGCCGATCGGACGGGTGATGCCCAGCGAGCGGCGGAGACGGAGTGCCGCGCGCAGCCCTGGTGGTGTGAGGCGCTTGCCGGTTGGGCCGCGCACGAAGGCGAGCGCTTCGGGCAGGCCGAAGCCGCGTATGATCGTGCGCTCACCGCGATGTCCGTCCGCGAGCGCTGCCGATGGGAAGATGCGAGCGTGATCCTCGAGCGCGCGCGCGCAGCACGCCAGCGCCGCCTGACGTGTGATGCGCGGCGCAGCGAAGTAGCGCGCGTCATGTGGCTGGCCCGGCCGCTCTACTCGGCCGACGGCAACGATCTCCTCACCGAGCACTACGCCCGGCTCACAGCTGAGGGAGTGCTGCGGGAGAGCCGGACTCCACATGGCATGGCGTGGGGTGACGACTTGCGTCAACTCCTCGTGCGCTACGGGTGGTCCACCTCGTGGTCGCGCAACCGGTCATCATCATACGCGGCCAGGTCCGATGTCTCCGGCCAGAGTCGCTCCATTGCCCTGAACTTCTTCCCTGTCGAAACGGCAATCGACCATCCAGCGCTGTTGGGTGACAGCACCTGGCGCCTCCAGGAGCCGCTCGCGGTGACGCGCTACGCGCCGCGGTGGGCAACGACCGTAACCTTGCCCGGCTATCAGCTCGCGCGTTTCGTGCGCGCCGATACGGCGATCGTGCTGGCCGCGTATGACGTGGGCGCGGACACGACGTTTGCGGACTCTCTCGACGCGACCTTGTCGTTGGTGCCCGCGCATCCGGGCTCGATCGCCATCACCCGCATACGTGGTGCGCGGCAGGGTCGCCTCATGGCGCGCGCGCCGCTCGCAAATGCCGAAATTGCCAGTGTGGAGTTGCTCGACCGGAAGCGCCGCGCCGCCTCTCGTGCGCGCACGGCCATCGCACTCGATCGGTCGGCGCCTTCCCTGTCGGACATGCTGCTCATCGACGCGACGGTGTTGCGCGCGGGATCAGCGACCCTGGAACGCGCAGCGGAAGCAATGCTGACGTCGTCCTCCGTGCGCACGGCCACGAAAGTGGGTGTCTACTGGGAGGTCTACGATCTCCGGGCGGTCGACGCGATCGGCGATGTGGCGCTGAGCCTCCAGCGCGAGCGCAGTGGCGCGTTTCGACGTGCGGCCGAGGCCATGGGCATAGTGGACCGCGCGCTGCCTGTGACGCTGGAATGGCGGGACAACACGCGCGGCAGCGAACGCGTGCTCCCGCGCTCCGTCGTCGTCGATCTAGTGGGTGTGCCCGCAGGGCGGTACACGCTGGCCCTGCTGGTGCGCGTCGGCGGGCGGACCCTGCGGGCGACAAGGATGCTGACGGTGACGGGCCGGTAGCGGATTCGAGAGGAGAGAAGTCCATCTGTCCCCATTTACTTAGCCTGGACCGAACTCGCGTCGAGCTGGCATCGCGGAATCACTACAGTTGCTCGCGTAGGAGCGCGCTTCACAATCAGGGAACGGTTGGGCCAACGCGGACAAAGACGCGGACACGAACAGACACGCGCGGATTAATCAGCGGCATTGTCCGCGTAGGTCCGCTGGTGTCCGCGTTCGTCCGCGTTGTCCCATCTGTCCCCATTTACTCCGCCTGGACCGAACTCCCCAGTACATCGAGGAACAGGGAACATGGGTGGAGGAATTGCGATTGAGCGCCGACGAGGCGCTGTTCCCCGTTCCCTGTTCGCTGTTCCCTGTTCTGTTAGCGCCCCATTGGCCGCGATGGGCGAATCACACCACTCTGGTCGGTCACGAAGAAGCCGATGCCTTGCCCCGGACGTGCCGACTGTCGTGCCATGACCGTGTACCCATCGACGCGGCCGTTTGCGTCCCGATCACCGGGCACATACGTGAACATCCAGCCCCGGCCTTCGCCCTGTGCGACGAGTGAGTCCGTGATACATCCCGATCCTCGCGGCCCCAGCGCCGCCGATGCGCGCGGGAAACCGGCCTGCGGATTCGCGCTGGCATAAGCGAGGGCACAACGATTCAGCAGTGCAAGCGATTGCTGAAGCGGCGCGGTTGGCGTCAGCGGACGAGTGAGCACCCGCACCTGACCACCAGCACTCCGCATGACGTTCGAGCGCAAGGTGGGTACGGCAACGATGAACACCACTGCGACGAGAAACCCCTTGATCCAGGGACCGGAACTGCTTTCACTCGGAAAGTCGCGGGATGCCTGGAAGGCCGCAGCGGCGAGCAGGACGTGCGAGACCACCACGAATACCATCGGGAGTGCCTGCTCCATCGTGGGCAGTTCGCCACGAAAGAGTCCGACGACTTGTGAGGTGGCCTCGATGACCGAGACACCCAGCGCGATGCCGAAGCCGAACCGGTCGTGCCCGCGCAGCGCCATGAACCACAACGCGGCGAGGTACGCGACGATGGCGAGGGAGACGACCGTCACGTTGCCGCTCACGTCCTCGCCGCGCGCCGCCATCACGAACGTGTTCTGCACCTCGAGGAAGAGACGCGAAAGGAGCGCCACTCCTATGAAGTACACCACTTTCTTGCGGTGCTTGTCCAGCGCTTCCGCCCCTTCGCGAATGCGGACAGTCTCGATCAGACCCGCAACGGAAAGGCGCGGCGTGCGCACCTTCACCCGATCATCTTCGTTCATTGATCCTCCGGCAGTCAGGAAGATGCGGCCGCATGGCGAGCGCGGCAACTGGCCAGGCAGGTTGCTGAGAAAGTGATGAGTGCACGCACGCGGCGTAATCAAGGAAGAACGGGACAACGCGGACGAACGCGGACACGAGCAGACCTACGCGGACACCTCATCGTTCAGTCCGCCCGTGTTCCGCTTGTGTCCGCGTCTTGTGTCCGCGTTGGTCCAACCGTTTCCTGATGAATGCACGAAATGTCCGCTGCACGCTCTAGGTCACAATGCGCAGCACGACTTTGCCAAAGGTCTCGTTGCCCTCCATCCGCTGGTGCGCCTCTCGCACATCGTCGAGGCTGAACACCGAGTCCGTCACCGCACGGACCTTGCCCGATTCGAGCAGCGGGATCACGTCGCGCGCGAACGCGCGGGTCGCCGAGATCTTCTCCGTCAACGATCGTGACCGGAGCACGGTCCCGCGCACCGTGAGGCGATTGCGCAGGATGATGCCGAGCGAAAGCGGCGTCGTGGCGCCGGCGAGCAGGCCGATCAGCATGAGCCGGCCGCGCGAGGCAAGCGCGGGTAACAGCGCCTCGGTCCACGCGCCTCCCACGAGATCGAGTGCGATGTTGGCGCCCGCGTCCACGCTCCATTCCTTCACGGCCTGCGCGAGCGCGGCTCCCGGTTCAGCAAGCGTCATCCCCCCTGAAATGCCGTATTCGCGCGCACGCTCGAGCTTGTCCGCCGTACGCGTCACGCCGAACGCGGGGCACTCGAACGCCGCGGCCAGTTGCGATGCGGCGAGACCGACGCCACTTCCCACGGCGGTGATGACCACTCGCTCGCGCCGCTTCATACACGCCTGCGTCATCATGGCGTCGTGCGCCGTGATGTATGCCTCAGGAATCGCCCCCGCGTTGATCCAGTCAAGCGAGGCGGGCACAGATGCACAGGCGCGCTCGTCGATGACGAGATACTCGGCGTGCGCTCCGCCGCCCGCGATGCCGAACACACGCTCCCCTTCGCGGAAGCGCGCGCCGCGCGGCCCCGCCGCTGCAACTTCACCCGCAAACTCGATCCCCGGAATGTTCGCGGGCACTCCCGGCGGTGACGGGTACCGGCCCTGGCGCTGGAGGATATCCGCACGATTCAGCGCCGAAGCGTGCACGCGCACCAGGATCTCACGCCCCTTCGCCACGGGGCGCGGCACCTCGCGCACGCTCAAGACGCTG
>JBKJKH010000518.1:0-3145 GCA_046597595.1 Gemmatimonadaceae bacterium | reverse complement strand
CCTCCTGGATGCCCCTGCTGCCCGAGCGGTCACGCATGCTCTCGGACACCCGTCTTCAGATGCACCATGCCGCCCAGCTCGTCGCCGCGATGGGCATCTCGTACCTCCCGCGCCGCGCGGACGACAGCCACACGAATCTGGAATGGCGGCCGGCGATCGGCGCGCTCACGTCCAATTTGGTGTCGGCGCCCAGCACGCCCGTGAAGCTTGGGATTTGCCCGGCAGACCTGTCCATTCTGGTACTCACGGATGACGACGGCACACTGGCGTCCATGACGCTCGACGGACAGACGCTCGAAGAGACGGCCCAGTGGATTGCCCGGCAGCTCTCCAGCGCGGGCCTCGAGGGGAGCCGGTACACTCTCGAGCGACATTATGAGATCCCGGATCATCCGGTGGCGTCGGGTGGCATGTTCTCGACCCATGCCGACGCGTGCGAGCAGCTGTCGCGCTGGTTCGCAGTCGGCGCGCTTGCGCTTGAAGCGGTGCGCGCCGGCAACCAGGATGCGAGCACGGTGCGCTGCTGGCCGCACCACTTGGACATCGCCACGCTCATCACGGTGGCGCCGGGTCGAACGGTGGGCGCCGGACTCGCGCCCGGCGACGGCTATTACGACGAGCCGTATTTCTACGTCAACGCCTATCCGCCACCCGGGGCGCCCGCACTCGCCGGCAGTGCGCTGGACGGAGGCGGCATCTGGCACACACACGAGTGGATCGGCGCGGTGCTGCAGGGCTCGCGTCTAAACGCCGACGGCAAGCGACAAGAGCGACAGTTGTTCGCGTTCCTTCGCAGCGCCATCGCGGCATGCCGGACGCTGGTCGCTAACTGACGGCCGCCGGCTGCTCGTCCGTTCCGAGCTCCTCCAGCACGAGGCGATGCGCCTTGCGGCCGCCGCGTTCGGTGGTGTGCGGCGCGTGCTCATGATCCAGGAGGAGATGGGCCATGTCCACGGCGCGCGCGGCGAGGGCTCGCGCGCCTTCGCGCAGCTCCTTGCTGTGTTTGACGACCTCGATGTTGCGCTCCATGTCCTCGGCGGTCCAACCGCGTGAATGGGCGACGTAGGGAAACTGCGGGAACTGGCAGCCGATCTCCGCGAAGAACCCCAGCAACTGGCCGGCGACCCCCTGCACGTTGTCCTGTCCCCCGGTGATGATGAAGGCGGCGACCTTGTTGCGCAGCAGCACTCGATTGGCAATGGTGACCTGGTTCTGCACGCAGTTCATGCGCTCCACCATCTTGTAATAGAGGGAGCTGGCGCTTCCCCACCGGATCGGCGTGGAAAGCACGATCACGTCCGCCCAATGAACCACCGCCTCGTAGACGGTGTCCATCTGGTCGGCAGGATCCATCTGCGTGATGGAGCAGGGCCACGTGCAGGCGTGCGCGCTCTTGGAGTAGTAGCCCTCGCACGCGCGGACGTTGAGGCGCGCCAGGTGAATGGTCTGCGTCTCCGCACCGAGGGTGCTGGCATGCTCAATCGCGATGCCCAGAAGGGCATCGGAGGTGGAATAGCGCGGGTTGGCGACGTCCATGTTGGTCGTCGAAATACCGACGACGCGCACCGGGCCGGGCGCTCGCTCGATCTTGCGCGCGAGCGGGTGCGGCGGGTGCACTCCGTGCGTTCGCTTGGTCGCGGGGCTGTCGGACGCGAAGAGCCGTCCGTTCTCGACTTTGACGTCGTAGCGCGGCACGGCGTCGGCTTCGAAGCCCGGCTCGCCCAGCCCGGTGCGGCAATGGTACTTCCAGTTGTGCCAGGGACAGGTGACGTACTCGCCGTCCAGCGTGCCGTCCGCGAGCGGACCACCCGCGTGGTTGCAGACGCCGGAGAGGACGCCAAATTCTCCGTTCACGTTCGTCACCACCACGCGCGCGGCGCCGACCGTGGCGTGGGTGAGCGCGCGCGTGGAGAAGCGCTCGACGGGGCCGAGCTCGATCCAGATAGCCATGGGTGCGGGGGCGGAGGGATGGGGTATCAGGGAAAAGACGGCGAGCCGGTGGTGAGTTCCCGGGATCGAAGACGCGCGGTTCGCAGCCAGCGATCCACGAGCCCGAACGCAGCGCCCGCCGCCTTCCATTGTTCGGCTATCCGGAGTGAGGTTTCTGCCCGGACGTCGGCAACCATACGCTAACGGTTGGCCAGCCACTCGAAGACATTGGAGCAGCCTCACCGACATGAAGACTCCGCCCTCCCCCGCCTCCGCGCGAATGATCCCCTTGGAGTTTCGCCGCGTGGCCGTCCCGGAAACGCTAACGCGAGGACACGTCTTCTACGACGAGATGAGCCGCCGGCGCACGACGCGGCATTTCTCCTCAGATGCCGTGCCGCGTGAAGCCATCGAATGGGCCATCCGGATCGCGGCGACGGCGCCCAGCGGCGCCCATCAACAGCCGTGGACTTTCGTAGCGGTATCGGATGCGGACCTCAAGGCCAGGATGCGCGACGCCGCGGAGCGTGAGGAACACGCGTTCTACCACGGCCGCGCTCCCGACGAATGGCTGGAGGCACTGGCGCCACTGGGAACGGACGAACACAAGACACATCTCACGGACGCGCCGTGGGTCGTGGTGCTGTTCCGCCAATCGTACGGTCTCCGCCCGGACGGGTCGCGCCGCACGCACTACTACCCGCAGGAGTCGTGCGGCATCGCCGCTGGGTTCTTTCTCGCAGCCATCCACATGATGGGATTGGTGGCGCTCACGCACACGCCCAGTCCGATGGCGTTCCTCAGCGACCTGCTCCAGCGGCCCGTCAACGAGAAGGCCATGCTTGTAATGCCTGTGGGCTACCCGGCAGACGGCGCGCTGGTGCCGGACCTCACCCGCAAGCCACTCGACGCCGTTTCGCTCTGGCGATGAAGTGGGCAGCGCTGCTCAGTGCGCCGAGATCGGAATGCAGAGGCTGGCGTTCGGCGACGCTGCCGTGATCTGCGAGTTGCCGTACATTTCCAATGTGACTTCATCAAGCCACCGGCCGGCGTCGGCACAACGGGTCCGGTCTTCCGCGCTGTTGGCGGGTGCCCTTTTGCTCGCCATGCACGCCACAGCGCCTCGCGCCGAATCGCAACGCGCCACGTCGCAACGCGCCGAGCGGTTCACCAGTTGGACGCACCCCGTGTTTCCCGTTGCCGAATACTCGGCGCG
>JBKJKH010000464.1:0-3052 GCA_046597595.1 Gemmatimonadaceae bacterium | reverse complement strand
GCGTTTCTCAACGGCGTCACCGCGATGGGGCTCGAGGGGATCATCGCGAAGAAGGCGGACAGTCCGTATCGCGCTGGACGCTCCGCTCAGTGGCTCAAGATCAAGGCAGACAAGACGGGGGATTTCGTCATCGTCGGTTACACCGAGCCCAAGGGCAGTCGCGCGTCGTTCGGCGCACTGCAGCTTGCCGAGTGGGTGAGTGGGCAACTGACGTACGTCGGCCGCGTGGGTACCGGCATGGATGACGCGACCTTGGCGGACATCCGGAGCGCGCTGACGCCGCTGATCCGGTTCTCAGCGCCGTGTGTCGGTCCGCTCGGATCCGACGTCATCCCCGACGTTCGCACGACGACGTGGGTCGAGCCGCGCCTCGTGTGCGAAGTGCGATACCGGGAAATGACGCCGGACGGCCTCCTGCGCCACGCGACGTTCAAGGGCATGCGCGACGATAAGCGCGCCGAGGACTGTGAGCGGCAGGAGGGTCCGGAAGCTGTGCTCGAACCAGATGCGGCCGCGACTCCTCCGCGGCTGGAGCCGCCGCAGGAGAAGACCGTCGCGTTCTCCAATCTCAACAAGATCTACTGGCCGGCGGACAAATACACGAAAGGGGATTTGATCGAGTACTACCGGTCCGTGTCGCGCTGGCTGTTACCGTACCTCCGCAACCGTCCGTTGGTGCTGACGCGTTTTCCCGATGGCATCAATGGAAAATCCTTCTACCAGAAGGATGCGCCCGAGTTCGCACCGGACTGGATTCGCACGTTCCCCATCTGGAGCGAGGACACTCAGCGCGCGGTGCGCTACTTCGTGTGCGACGACGAAGAGTCGCTGCTCTACATCGCGAACCTCGGATCGATTCCTCTGCACATGTGGGCGAGCAGCATCGGGACGCTCGAGCAGTGCGACTGGTGCGTCATCGACCTGGATCCGAAGGAGGCGCCGTTTTCCGACGTGATCCGCTGTGCGCAGGTGCTGCACCGGCTATGCGAATCGATCGGCCTGCCGAACTACGTGAAGACCACCGGCAAGAGCGGGTTGCACATCCTGCTTCCGCTCGCACGCCAGTTCACCTACGAGCAATCACGCACACTCGGCGAACTGATCGCGCGTGTCATGCTGCGCGAAGTGGGCGACATCGCCACGATCACGCGACACGTGACGAAGCGAGGCGACAAGGTCTATCTCGACTATCTCCAGAACCGGCACGGGCAGACGATCGTGACGCCATTCAGTGTGCGGCCACTGCCGGGGGCATCAGTCTCCATGCCGCTGACCTGGGATGAGGTGAACGACACGCTCGACCCGCGGGCTCACACCATCAGGACGGCGATCGAGCGGATGGAGAGGCTCGGCTCCGATCCAAATGGCGCGGTGCTGGTCGAGCGGCCGGATCTTAATGGCGTGCTGGAGCGACTAGGACAAATTCTGAATGAAACCAACATCTGAGTGGTGAGTCGTGAGTCGTATGTCGTGAGTTCTGAGGCGAACACCTGAGTCCTGAGTCGCGAGTTGCTCGCATCGCACGACTCACGACCCGAGGTGAACTCACAACGCATAACTCACAACTCAGGAGGTCGACGCACAACTCATGACTCATCACTCAGGACTGACACGGCTTCCGCATTTGCCATTGCCGTCCGCCCGCTATTTCTGTGTGAATCGCCCTTCCACTCCCTTCCAATTGACTGTATTCCACCATGCCGCCACGTAATCAGGACGGCGGTTCTGGTACTTGAGGTAGTACGCGTGTTCCCATACGTCGAGGCCGAGCAGGATGTCGCTCGACTTCTTGCCATCCATCAACGGGTTGTCCTGGTTCGGCGATGACGTGATCGCGAGCTTCGCACCGTCGCGCACCAGCCAGACCCACCCTGAACCAAAACGCCCCGTGGCCGCAGCGCCCCACTGCTCCTTGAATTTCGGGAGATCCCCGAAGCTCGCGGTGATTGCGTCGCCGACGTCGCCAATCGGCTCGCCACCCGAGGCCGGCGCCATCAACTCCCAGAACAGCGAATGATTCCAGTGCCCTCCACCATTGTTGCGGATGGCCGGGCGCACGGCTTCCGGCACGGACGTGATGTCACCGAGCAACGCCTCGAGCGACTTCCCACTCAGCGTCGGCGTCTTTTCGATGGCGGCGTTCAGATTGGTGACGTACGCGTTATGGTGCTTCCCGTGGTGGATCTCCATCGTCTTCGCATCGATGTGTGGCTCGAGCGCGTCGTATGCGTAGGGAAGCGTTGGAAGCGTGAAGGACATCTGTGCGACTCCTGGTGCGTTGAATGAGTTCTGCGAAACCGGTCAGGGCGTGTCGCCGGGGATCACGGCTGCCGGCGCCTTGCGCGCGCGCCACCATGAGATCAACCCTGGCAGGATCGAAATAAAGATAACCACGAGGATCACGACCTCGATGTAATCCGCAACCCCTGGGACATACCGGCCGAGGAGAAAGCCCGTCAGCAGCATGCTCCAGATCCAGAGCAGGCCGCCCGCGACGCTGTAGGTGAGGAACGTGCGGTAGTTCATCGCCGCCGCGCCCGCCACGAGAGGTGCGAATGTCCGGACGATTGGCATGAATCGCGCTAGTACGACTGTCTTGCCGCCGTGTCGCTCATAAAAGTCGTGGGCGCGCAACAGGTGCTTGCGGCGGAAGAGCAGGGAATCCTCCCGGGCAAAAACCCTGGGGCCCATGAAGCGACCGATCCAGTAGTTCGTATTGTCGCCCAATATGGCGGCTGCTGAGAGGAGGATGCCGAGCGTGGTGACGTCCAGAAGACCCTGTGAAGCGAGCAGTCCCGCCGTGACAAGCAGCGAGTCGCCGGGCAGGAAGAATCCGAAGAAGAGCCCCGTCTCGGTGAAAATGATGAGCGCCAGTCCGACATATCCCGCCCACTGGATGAGCGCGGGAAGGTCGCGAAGCCGATCGAACAGCTGTTGCAGGAGTTCCATGGAGGGGGAGCAGTGGTGAGACGGACGTGGTTCAAGTTCAACGGTCGCGGGAACCGGGTCAACGGCTCCCGCGCTCCGCGCGCGCCAAAAAAGCTGGGACTGA
>JBKJKH010000457.1:0-2683 GCA_046597595.1 Gemmatimonadaceae bacterium | reverse complement strand
AATCCTTTTTCGGCCTCTGCGGACAATGGTGCCGCGGAGCCGCGCGTGACGACCTCGTGAAATCGACCGAATATCGCCTCCGCCTCGGTGCGCGTGCGCCCTTTTACCTCAGTCGTCATGAGCGAGGCGGAGGCGCGTGAGATCGCGCACCCGCGACCGACAAACCCCACGTCGGCGATGACCTCATCCTCGAGCCGGAGCCAGAGCGTGAGCTCATCCCCGCACAGCGGATTGCGCCCCTCGGCTGTGCGATTTGCCCCATCCGGTGCGCCGAAATTCCTGGGGCGCCGGTTGTGATCGAGGATCACGTCCTGGTAGAGGGCAGTGAGGTCGCTCACGACTCCAGCGCGTCTTCCCCCGCGAAACGCACAAGCACCATCGCCTCGAGCTCGTCGCGAATCTTCTCCACCTCGATCGTCTCGATGACTTCTGCCGCGAAGGCATACGTCATCAGCTTGCGGGCGCGCTCCTCGCTGATGCCGCGACTCTTCAGGTAGAAGAGTGCCGTAGCATCCAGTCGTCCCACCGTCGCGCCGTGCGTGCACTTCACGTCATCGGCAAAGATCTCGAGCTGCGGCTTCATGTCGATGTGCGCGCGCTCGGACAGCAGCAGCGTGTTGTTCGTCTGCTTGCCATCCGTCTTCTGCGCCGCGGGGCGCACGTACACCTTGCCGTTGAAGACGCCGTGCGCCGCGCCATCGAGGACGCCCTTGTACAGCTCACGGCTGAAGCAGTCCGGCCGTGCGTGCTCGATGCGAGTCTGGTGATCCACCGTCTGGTCGCCGTCGGCGAGATAGAGGCCGTTCAGTGTCGCCCCGCACCCCGCGCCGTCGAGCAGTGCGTACACGTTCGTCCGGCTGAGCAATGCGCCGGTTGCGAAGGAGAACGAGACGTAGTGGCTGTCCCGTGCCTGTCGCGCTTCTATTGTCCCGATATGAAATGCGCGGCGACTCTCGCGCTGAATCTTGTAGTGCCGGAGGGTCGCGCCTTCGCCAACATCCACCTCGGTCACGGAGTTCGTGAAGTACGTCGCGTCGCCGAGTGCGACGTAGCTCTCGACGACGGTCGCCGCCGCATGCCGCTCCAGCACGAGCAGGTTGCGCAGGTGCGCGACCCCTTTCGCCGCGTTGGCATCCGTGACGAAGAGCAGATGGATTGGTGCCTTGCACTCAATCCCCCGGGGCACGTACACCACCGCACCATCCGCATGCAGCGCCGTGTTCAACGCGGTAAACGGCCGGTCTTCCTCGCCTGCGATGGTGCCCATGAATTGCTCGAGCATGTCGGCACGAGTTTCCCATGCGCTCACCAGGTCGCTGACCACCACTCCATCGGGCAGCCCTTCGACGCGAGACATTTTCGCGCTGAGGCGACCGTTCACGAACACCAGCCGCGGCCACTCCGGAGAGAAGAGGTAGGGCGCCAGCGCACCCGGCTGCGTGTCGTCGGAACTCGTGCGCAGCGGGCGCCACACGTGTTCGGCAATCGCGGACACGCTCGTGAAATGCCAATCCTCGTTCCGCGTCGTGGGAAACCCCAGCGACACGAAGCGCTGCATCGCTGCGCGGCGCCTGGGCTGGAGCCACTGCGCGGCTGGCTCCGTTGCGATGAAATGCTCGAAGTCCTGTTCGTACTGCCGGGTCGCCGGCAGCGCGGAGAGTTGCGCACCACGGCGCGCATCAGCCTGCGCGTCGGCAGCAATTGCCTCGGCACGCGACTCGAACACGCCGTCGCGGACTTCATCGCGGGCCAGCTCGGGTCGCTCCACCATGGACTCGGGCAACACGACCGGGATATCGGCCACGGTCACGCGCTCGCTCCCGCCGGCTCGGTGAGCCAGTCATACCCGCGCGCCTCGAGCTCGAGCGCGAGCTCCTTGCCACCCGATTTCACGATGCGGCCCCCGGCGAGTACGTGCACGAAATCGGGAACGATGTAGTTCAGCAGTCGCTGGTAATGCGTGACGACGATGAAGGCGCGGTCCTTCGACCGAAGCGCATTCACGCCGTCGGATACGACCTTCAGCGCGTCGATGTCGAGGCCGGAATCCGTCTCATCGAGGATGCTGAGGCGCGGTTCCAGCACGGCCATCTGCAGGATCTCGTTGCGCTTCTTCTCGCCGCCGGAGAAACCGCTGTTGACCGACCGATTCAGCATCGCCGGATCCATGTCCACGACCTTGAGCTTCTGCTCCATCAGGTCGAGGAACTCCATGGGGTCCATTTCCTCCTTGCCGCGTGCCTTGCGGATCTCGTTGTACGCCGTGCGGAGGAAGTAGGCGTTCGAGACGCCATGAATCTCGATGGGATACTGGAACGCGAGGAAGACGCCAGCCTGGGCGCGCAATTCCGGGTCCATGTCGAGCAGGTCCTTGCCATCGTACGTGACCTTCCCACCGGTCACCTCGTACGCCGGATTCCCCGCGAGCACCTGTGCGAGCGTGCTCTTGCCGGAGCCGTTCGGACCCATGATGGCGTGCACTTCACCGGCTTTCACCGAAAGGTCGATGCCCTTCAGGATCTCCTTGCCGGAGACGGATGCTTTCAGACCACTGATATCAATCATTGCCGAAGCTCGAATGGAAAAAATCCTACATCGCTACATCGCTACATCGCTACATCGCTACATCGCTACATCGCTACATCGCTACATCGCTACATCGCTACATCGCTACATCGCTACA
>JBKJKH010000397.1:0-5962 GCA_046597595.1 Gemmatimonadaceae bacterium | reverse complement strand
CCGATCGTCGACGGGACGGAGTACATGATCTGTCGCTAGGGCGACCTAGTCTTCGATCGTCACGCCGCGTGTCGCGAGGACCTTCGCGACCGCCTCACCGATCTTGTTGTTCGGCGTGCTCGCTCCGGCGGTAATGCCGATGCGCACGTCGCCCGTCACCGGAATCCACGACGGGGCCTGCTGCATCGTCCCGTGCATCCCGGGCGAGCGATAGCGAATGGCGTTTGCTTCCACGTCGATGCACTCGGGATCCTCGATATGGTACGTCGCCACGCGCTCCGCGCACAGCGCGGCCAGCGAGATCGTGTTGCTGGAGTTGTAGCCCCCGACGACGAGCATCACGTCGAGCGGCTCGCGGAGTAACTCGTTGACGGCGTCCTGGCGGTCCTGCGTCGCACTGCAGATGGTGTCGAAGGACCGGAAATGCTCGGTGCGATACTCGGGACCGTGCACTCTCGCGAAGGTGGCGCCAACCTCTTCGGCGATGTCGAGCGACTCGCGCGCCAGCATCGTGGTCTGGTTGGCGACACCGACGCGCTTGAGGTCCCGATCCGGATCAAACCCGGGAGACGCGCGGTCGGCGAAGCGCGCAAGAAAATCCGTGCGATCCCCGTGTCCTTCGATGTACGCGCAGACCATGCGCGCTTCGCTCATGTCGCGGACAACGAGGTAGGGGGCGCGATCATATTTCTCGGTCTGCGACGCGGTGGCGCGTGTCTCCTCGTGATAGTGCTTGCCGTGAATGAGCGACGTGAATCCCTCGCGCGCGTAGCTCTCGACGCGCTTCCAGACGTTCAGCACAGACCCGCAGGTCGTGTCGACCATCACGCAGCCGATCGCACGCAACCGCTCGAAGTCCGTGATGGTGACGCCGAAGGCGGGCAGAATGACGACGTCCTCCGCATTCACGGCCGAGAAGTCGAACCCGGCCGGCGTGTGCTCGAGAAAGATGATTCCCATCTCGCGCATCTTCGCATTCACGTGCGGATTGTGGATGATTTCGCCGGCGAGGAGGATGCGCCGTTCGGGAAATTTCCGGCGGGTCTGGTAGGCGTAGTCCACCGCGCGCTCGACGCCGTAGCAGAAACCGAATTCCTTGGCGAGACGCACCGTGATGCCCTCCGCCACGAGCGTGTACTCGTTGGCGAGCAGGAGATCGACGAGACGGCCGGTGTAGTCGGCCGACAACGTCTCTTGAACTTCAGCCTTGAGGCCGAATCCCTTGCGTACGTAGGTGTTGCTGTCCGGCATCCATGAAATCTAACGCCGCAGGTACCTGTGCGTCCGACTAAACGCACGACGGGCCGCCTTCGCCAGGCGACCCGTCGCGTCATTCGCGCGCCGGAGGACTCAGCGCTTCCGGCGCCGCGCGGCGCCAGCGAGCCCGAGAAGCCCCACTCCGACCAGCCCCACAGTCGCCGGCTCCGGCACGACGCCCGGGCCCGCGACAGGGCGACTGAGGTAGAAGTCGTCCATCGAAATCCCGACCTGCTCCGACCCGCTGCCATTGAGGCGGAACTGGACACTCACCGAGGTTGAAACGCCGCTATTGAACGTAGCGCCGATGTTGATGAAATCGAGCGAGGAGGAACCGTTGCCCACATACGTGCTGGGGCTGCTGCGCAAGCCGACGCCGTTCACGAAGATCTGTGCGCGGCCGTCGCTCTCGGTCATCCCGAAACCGCTTCGCGAATCGTTGCCCAGCCAATAGCCGACTGAGTAGTTCGTCCCGGCGAACACCGACACCGTCTGGCTCATCGTCAGGAAGTAGGCGGGAGAGAATCCTCGCACGCGGGCCCATGCGGCGTAGCTGCCGCTCCGCACGTTGACGTAGTTGGGTGAGAAGAACGGAGAGGCACCAGGGATGACGACCCCATCGACATCAACTCCGCTGGCGGGCGCGTTCCCACCCAGCGTCCAACCGGCAAAGGTCCCGGTCTCCAAGCCGGCGTTCGCCAGCAGATTTTGAGCTGAGAGGGCTGGAGCCGCTAACGCGAGCGTCAGGAGCGCAGCGATTACGCGTCTCGTCATGGTTCAGACCATCGAAATGGGTGGTGTTGCCGGTGCGCATCATTGCGAGAGCACTGCACCCGTGCCCCGGCCCAGTTGGCATTGGCATCGATCCGAGCCGCTAACGTAGCGCTTTCCCCGCTTTCGTCCAGCTATTCGACACGTGCCGGCGCTCGCCGTCAGTCATGACGTATGAAATTGCGACAGTGTTCTTGGGGCCTTCCGTTGGCCAAGGTAGCTCCCCTTGCCGACGGAAGGCCCCGAAACGCCGTATGTTCCCGTCGCCGTGTCTGACTTCATCTCCCTCCAGACGTCTCTCGCTGGCCAATATTCCCTCGAACGGGAACTTGGCCGCGGCGGAATGGGCATCGTCTACCTCGCCCGCGACGTCAGTCTCGACCGGCTGGTTGCGATCAAGGTGCTGCCGCCGGAGCTGGCGGCGCGGCGGGAGCGTCGCGAGCGGTTCGTTCGCGAGGCGCGCACCGCGGCGCAGTTGTCGCATCCCCACATTGTTCCCATCCATCACGTTGGCGAAGCGAACGAGACCGTGTTCTTCGTCATGTCGTATGTCGAAGGTGAGACGCTTGGGCACCGCCTCCGGTCGCGCGGCGCGCTCCCGGTTCACCAGGCGGTGCGTATCGTGCGCGAGGTCGCGTGGGCGCTCGCGTACGCGCACCTGCGCGGCATTGTCCATCGCGACGTGAAGCCGGACAACGTGCTCCTGGAACGCGATTCCGGACGCGCGCTGATCATGGATTTCGGGATCGCGAGCGCGGCATCAGACGATCCTGCCCTGGACGACATCGAGCGCTTTGGGACGGCGCAGTATGTCAGTCCGGAGCAGGCGGCCGGGGCATCCATCGACGGCCGCTCCGACGTCTACTCGTTAGGCGTCGTAGCCTGGCAGGCGATCGCCGGCGAGCCGCCCTTCTCGGGCTCCCCCCTCGAGCTGCTCGAGCAGCACCTGCGCACGCCGGCGCCGCCGCTCGTGACGCGCGCCCCCGCGGTGCCGCACGCCGTCGCGCGCGCCATCGAGCGATGCCTCGAAAAGGATCCCAATCGCCGCTGGACCACGGCAGAAAGCCTCGCCGACGCGTTAGGCAGTGCTGGCGAGGCGCCCAAGGAGCTGCCCGCGCCGCTGCGCGTGTGGGTGGCGAAAGGCGAGTTTCCGATCCTCGCGATGGCGCTCGGGTCGATGTACGTCGTGCCGGGGGCCATCCTGCTCACGTTCCAGGCCGGGATCATCATTCCGGTCATCGTGCTGGGCGCTGCGGTCGGCGCGCTCTTTGGCCCCATGCTGTATCACACCCGCCGGGTACTCGGCGCGGGATTCGGGCACGACGACCTCAGGGCGGCGCTGCGCATCGGCAATGAGCGGAGGCTCGAAGAACTCGCTTTTGAATACGGATCCGCACCGCGCGAGGAGCTGCGCCGGACGGCGATCATCACGGCGCTCGGCGCGTCGGCATTCGGCGGCGCCATCCTGATGCTCGAGGCAATGTGGCAACTGGGAACGATGCCCGCGTACGTCGGCATGACGTTGTGGCTCGTCGCATCCGGGTACGCATTCGCACGCGGCTCCGGACGTTTCGTCCAGCGCCTCATCGACGGCTATGCGCGAACGCTTCGCATGAAACTCCTCGAGAGCACGATGGGCAAGCAGCTTACCAGGCTTGCAGGGTGGAAGCTCGGAGCCCGCGGAGATTCCGGGCACGTCCTGCACCAGCCGACTGAAGTCGCTCTGGTGAGCTCCGCGGAACGACTGTTCGAGGCACTTCCCAAGGCAGTGCGCAAGGAATTGAAGGCGTTGCCAGCGGTCGTGAAGCGGCTCGAGGGCAACGCGACGGCGATGCGTGAACACATTGTACAGCTTGATCGCAACCTGCTCGAACTCGACGCGACCCCGGGAACTGCTGCTGAAGCGCGGACATTACTCGTCAGCGAGTTGCGGGCGCGCCGCGCCAACGCGGCCGACCGCTTGCGCGGCGCGGTCACCGCGCTCGAAACCATCCGGCTGGATCTATTGCGACTCCAGGCTCCCGGTGCCGATGCTGCTCCGCTGACGGCGTCGCTTACAGGTTCGCTGACCGCAACAATCGCCGCTGCCAATGCACTGGGTGACGAAGTGCGGCTCCTGGCCGATGCCCGCGCCGAAGTCGAGCGCGTGCTGCGGACGGGCGCTTTACCGCTTTCACGACAGGACCGACGTCCGGTCACGCCCATCACTCCCCTTCCCACCTAACCGCTCCGGACGTTGACGCCCGAAGAGGTCACGCCGCTTCCGCCGCTTGTACGGCCGCCGGCACTGCAGAAAGGAGATTCCATCGGTGTCGTCGCGCCGAGCGCCACGCCCAAGCCTGGGTGGCTCTCGCGAGGCGTGAAGGCGCTCGAGCGCGCCGGCTTCGGTGTCGTGCTGGATCCCGAAATCGAGAACATGCGCCGCTTCCAGCGTATCGAGGACGAGCGGCGCGCCGAGAATTTCATGGGGATCTGGCTCGATCCCGCCGTGAAGGCGGTCATCGGTGGCACCGGCGGATACGGCGCGGTACGGATGCTCCCATACCTCGAGCCGGAGATCTTCCGCCGAAACCCCAAGGCCTTTGTCGGCTATTCTGACATTACCGCCTTGCATCTCTGGCTCATGCGGCGTGCGAGCCTGCGGGTGTTTCATGGGCCGACGGTCGATGACTTGATTCCGAGCACACGCGACCCGACGATGGCGTCGCTGCTCTCGTCGCTCACGCAACCGCGGCCGGCGACGAAAATCGGGAAGGACATCGCCCGCGCAGTCCGTCCGGGGCGAGCCATCGGCCGGCTCACTGGCGGCAACCTGGCGCTCGTGCAGCAGACCATTGGTACGCCGTACGAGATCGACACCCGGGACTCCATCCTCTTTCTCGAGGAGACTCGCGACCCGATGAGCGTGGTCGACGAGAAGCTGTTGCACTTGCGTTCGGCTGGATTATTACGGAACGTCCGTGGCGTCGTCTTCGGCCAGTTGTCGCTCGACCGGTCAGAGGAGGACGAGTTCGAGGATTTCCTGCTCGACTTGCTCTCGGATTTCGACATACCCGTCCTGATGGATTTCCCGGCGGGCCATGAAGTGCCGAACCTCACGATCCCCCTGGGGACCGAGGTGGAGCTCGTTGTCGAGGACACGACCGGCTGGATCGCCTACCGCGAGGACGCGCTCGAGCCACGCACGCCTTGAGAATCTCCTATAGATGACCGCTGCCAACGACGGCAACGCAGCACAGCCCGACCACTTCGATCTCATCGTGATCGGGGCAGGTCCAGCAGGCGAGAAGGGTGCGGCGCAAGCTGCGTACTTCGGCAAGCGCGTCTGTATCATCGAGCGCGCTCCGAAGCCTGGTGGCGCCGCCGTGAACACGGGTACCATTCCGTCCAAGACACTCCGCGAGACAGCCCTGTATTTTTCAGGCTTGAGGCAGCGCGGGCTCTATGGCGTCGAATACACGGTCAAGCGCGACATCACCATCGCCGACTTCATGTTCCGGGAGCGCGCGGTGGTGGAAACGGAATGGGAGCTGATTTCGCAGAATCTCGAGCGGCATCACGTCACGATGCTCCAGGGTGCCGCGCGCTTCCTCGATTCGCACACCATCGAGGTCTCGCGCTTCAGGGAATCGGCGCGCCGCATCACAGGCGGCATGATTCTCGTCGCCACCGGGACCGTGCCGCTTCGGCCGGCATCGTTCCCCTTCGATGAAGAAGTCGTCGTTGACAGCGACTCGATCCTGCGCCTTCAGCAGATTCCCCGTCGCATGGTCGTGGTCGGCGGCGGCGTGATCGGCTGCGAATACGCGTGCATCTTTGCCGCGCTCGGCGTACGCGTCACGCTTATCAACTCACGCGATCGACTGCTCGCACAGCTGGACGCCGAGGTGAGCGATGTCCTCCGCAGCGAGATGACGCGCCGGCTGGGGATCGC
>JBKJKH010000386.1:0-3986 GCA_046597595.1 Gemmatimonadaceae bacterium | reverse complement strand
CACGTTGCGGCACGGAAGCTTGCGGCCACGGCGACGCCCGCGGCTGCGACGTCGGCGCTTGCCGCCGCTCGCGACGACGTTGGCGCACGACTGACGGCGCTGGAAGCGACTGCGGAGGGCCTGCTCGGCAACGCGACGATCGAAGGGGTGCGCCGCGACGTGAATCATCGTCTCGACCGGATCGAGCGGCGACTGCGCGCTGCGGTGAAGCGGCGCGAAACGGCACTCATGCGCGACCTCGGCACGCTCGAGGGCGCGTTGGCGCCTTTTGGCAAGCGACCGGAGCGTGTCCTGAATTTCCTCCCTCTGTGGGCGCGGAACGGAGAGGACTTGATCAACGAGATGCTTCAGGAAGCGGCGCGTCATGCCGCCTTGATCGTGGCACCTCAGGTGCGCTCGGATGAGACGAACGCGCATCCCCGGCCCGCGTGACCAGCGTGCCTCCCACCCCGGACGCGCGGCCCCCCGCGCGGGCCGGACGCGGCGCAGCGCTCATGGTGGCGACTGGCATCATGCTGAGCCGCGTGGTGGGTCTCGTGCGCCAACGCGTCTTTGCGCATTACTTCGGGACGTCCCTGGCCGCCGATGCGTTCACGGCAGCGATGCGCATCCCCAACGTCCTCCAGAACCTGTTTGGCGAGGGCGTGCTTTCCGCGTCGTTCATTCCGGTCTACGCGTCGCTGCTGGCGAAGGGCGAGGAGAAGGAAGCGGGGAAGGTTGCAGGGGCCATCGGCTCGCTGCTCGCACTGATCGTCTCGGCGCTGGTGCTGATTGGCGTGCTCGTGACACCAGTGTTGATCTCACTGATCGCCCCGGGGTTCGACGGCCCAACGCGCGAACTGACCGTCCAACTCGTGCGCATCATGTTCCCGGGCATCGGGCTCCTCGTGCTGTCTGCGTGGTGCCTCGGAATTCTCAACAGTCACCGCAAGTTTCTGCTCTCGTATTCGGCGCCGGTCGCCTGGAATCTCGTCATCATCGTGGCGCTGCTGTGGTACGGTCCGAAGCGCGAGGTTGCATCACTGGCGATCATCATCGCCTGGGCAGCCGTGGCTGGCAGTGCGCTCCAGCTTCTCGTGCAGGTCCCGTCGGTGCTGAAGCTGGCGCGCGACATGCGCCTCTCCGTCGACACGCGTTCCCCGCACGTGCGGACGGTTGCGAAGAATTTTGCACCAGTGTTCGTGGGACGCGGTGTCGTGCAGATCAGTGGCTACGTCGATGGCATGCTCGCGTCGCTCGTCACCGCGGGCGCGGTGGCGGCGATGAATTACGCGCAGGTGATCTACATGCTCCCCGTCAGCGTATTCGGCATGTCAGTGTCAGCCGCCGAATTGCCCGAGATGTCGAGCGCCGCAGGCGACGAATCCACCGTCGCGGCATACCTGCGGGGCCGGCTGGATGGCGGACTGCAGCGCATTGCGTTCTTCATCGTGCCATCCGCGACAGCGTTGTTCGCCTTTGGGGACCTGATCGCGGGCGTGCTCTATCAAGGTGGCAGCTTCGGGCGGACCGAGGCGGTGTGGGTCTGGGCGATTCTGGCGGGCTCCGCCATAGGTCTTACCGCTGCCACACTGGGCCGGCTGTATTCTTCGACGTACTACGCGCTGCGCGATACGCAGACCCCATTGCGCTTCGCACTCATGCGCGTGGGTCTCGGGCTCACATTGGGTGCATTTGCTGCGCTGATCCTTCCTGAACTGCTGGGGCTCGACCGCAAGTGGGGCGTCGCGGGGATCGCGGTTGCGTCGAGCCTCGCGGGGTGGGTCGAGTTCCTCATGCTTCGCCGGACGCTCAACAAGCGAATCGGGGAAACGCAGGTGCCGCGCAGCATCCTCGCCTGGCTGTGGACTGCGGCGCTTGCGGCCACTGCAGCGGGATGGTGGCTTCGCGTCAGCATTCCCGAGAACCACCCCATGATCAGGGCCATCGTGGTCCTCGGCGTGTTCTCGCTCGTGTATCTCGCGGTCGCCGTGTACGGCGGCGTGGCCGAGGCACGGCAACTCGTGCGGAAGATGGGTCGGATGCGCGGCGGCTGATCAGCGCGCGCGTCCCGCGCTCACCGCTATCTTTCATCCGTGAACGCGCTTCCTCCGTCCATCGCCGGCAAGCTCCCGCACCTTCCCGAATCGCCCGGCGTCTACCTCCTGCGGGACGCCAGCGGTGTCGTGCTGTACATCGGCAAGGCGAAGCGGTTGCGGTCGCGCGTGCGGAGTTATTTCACGGGCGATCATCAGGAAAGCGCGAAAACGCGCGTCCTCGTCAGGCAGGTGTCGGATTTCGACACGATCGTCGTGCCGACGGAGGCACACGCGCTGATTCTCGAGGCAAACCTGATCAAGGAGCATCGGCCCCGCTTCAACATCGCGTTGCGTGACGACAAGTCGTACCCCTACATCAAGGTGACGTGCGCCGAGACTTTCCCGCGCGTGTTCATCACGCGCCGGTTGCTGGAGGATGGCTCGCGCTATTTCGGTCCATACACCGATGTCGGCGCCATGCGCCGGGCGCTCACCGTGGTGAAGCGCCTCTTCACCGTGCGATCGTGCAACTACGACTTGCCGCTCGATCGTCCCGAACGTGCGTGCCTCGACTTCCACATCGGGCGCTGCAAGGCACCGTGCATCGACGCGCAGTCCCGCGAAGACTACGGGGCGATGATCGACGAGGTAGTGCTGTTCCTTGACGGCCGCACTGCCGATGTCGTCCGTCGCGTGCGGGCGCGCATGGACGAAGCGGCCGCTGCACTCGACTTCGAGCGCGCCGCGGAACTGCGCGACGCGTTGCTCAAGCTCGAGCAGATGGAGGAGCCCACCGTCGTGCTCGAGGTGGAGGGGGGAGATCGCGATGTGCTCGGCTACGCGCGGGACGGTGATGACGCCTGCGTGACGCTCATGCGCATCCGGGCAGGCAAGCTCCTGGCACGGGATCACCGCATTCTCGAGAACATCGCGGATGAGCCGGATGCCTCTGTTTTGTCCGCGTATCTCACGCGCAGCTACTTCCACGAAACAGAACGTGCCGCCGAGTTGCTGGTGCCGTTCGACTTCGAAGACCGCGCGGCGTTCGAGGAGTCGTTAGGCAGGGGCAGGCTGCTCGTTCCGTCGCGTGGTCCCCGGCGCGAACTGGTGGATCTCGCCGATGCCAATGCGCGCCACCTGCTCGAGGAACTGCGGCTGGCGTCGGAACAGGCGGACGAGCGGGCGGCCGATCCCGTGTACGAACTCCAGCGTGAACTCGGTCTCCAGAAGGTGCCGCGGTCGCTCGTGTGCTTCGACATCTCCCATGCGCAAGGCACCGACACGGTCGCCTCGTGCGTCTGGATGGAGAATGGACGCCCGCGCCGGGCGGAGTACCGCAAGTTCAAGGTCGCGACGGTGGAAGGCATCGACGACTTCGCCTCCATGCGCGAGGTTGTGGGCCGCTACCTTCGGCGACGTCTCGACGAAGAAAAGTCCCTGCCGGACCTGGTGCTCATCGACGGGGGGAAGGGCCAGCTGAATGCGGCGCACGAAGCGCTCGTCGCAAACGGACTTGCGGACCTGCCGATCATCAGCCTCGCGAAGCGCGACGAGGAAATCTTCATGCTGGGGCGCGCCGATTCGTTGCGGCTGCCCCGGCGGTCGCCGGCGCTGCGATTACTTCAGCAGGCGCGCAACGAGGCGCACCGGTTTGCGCTGACCTTCCAGCGCAAGCGACGCGCGATGCGCACTGTTACGTCCGAGTTGATGCGCGTCCCGGGGATCGGGCCGATCAAGCGTCGCCAGTTGCTGCAGGCGTTCGGCAGCGTGCAGGGGGTGCGCGAGGCAGGGGAGGGAGGCGTTGCGGCCCTGGCCGGCTGGACCGGCGCGAGCGCCCGCAAGTTGATGGAGGGGTTGCAGGCACTCGACCCGGTGCGGCACGTCGAGCCTGAGGTCAGTGCTGGTGCAGCGAGTGCTGGTGCAGCGAGTGCTGGTGCAACCAGCGCAGCCCCTGAAGCGGATACACTT
>JBKJKH010000299.1:0-6053 GCA_046597595.1 Gemmatimonadaceae bacterium | reverse complement strand
CGAACGTTCCCGCGAAGACATCCGCGGTATCGGCCACGACGTTCGTTGCGCCGAGCACCACGAGCGAGAGGGTCCCTGCCGTCGCGTGACCGAGGACGCCGGCGCGCTGCCAGCCGGTGGCAGTGCTTGCGGGAGGAGGGAACGAGAGATACCCGCTCAGCGCGGCGACGCCGCGTGCCTCCTGCACCACGTAGAGGTCGATGCCCAACCGCATTGGCGTGCCAACATTGGCGTCGTAGATCCCCTCGATCGGCTTCGTGCGGGGTTGTGTCACGTCAACGGTCCGCCGTTCGATCGTGGCGATGGATCCGAAAAACCCGAAGCCGCCCGTGAGATGGTTGATGATTCCCGTCCCCGAGAATGGGTCGTTTCGGGAGCGGTAGTAGTCGAAGTAGTTCGTGTCGACCGCAGTGACCGTGACGTCCTGGCGGAAACCGGGAATGAACGCCGCAGGGAGGTCGTGCGCGAAGAAGTTGCGAAGCGTTCCGGTGAGGTCGAAGCGGGTGCTGTCGCTGAAGAGGAAGAACGCGCCGTACGGCGTATCCATCCGGATACCGTAAATGCGCGTCGCGGTTGCCGCGTCCCAGCGCAGTCGCAGGGTATCGCGCACGCGGTCAAAGGCCACTTGCGAATCGGGAATGCGGGTCGCGACGGGGACGCGCGTGAACCCGGTCACGATGGTCCCGTCCGGCGTGGTGACCGCGAGTCGATAGCGTCGCCCGGGATTGACCGTGAATCGGCCGGGAGCCGGCACCGAGAGCGGCGTCAACAACCGGTACACGCCACGACCTCTTCCGTCAGTGCGAAGCGACGCGTCTTCGATCGCGACGGCGCTGTCGCCGGCATCGCTCGAGATGACGACGCGTGCGCCGGCGATGGCGTCGCCACCACCGCTCGTGATCGGATCGGCGGGGTCAAACTGCGAGGAATCGGAGACCACGATGCGGCCCGTGAGCGTGCGTTCGACGAGGACGATCTGCGCACTCGCGTCGGCGTCGAGGACGGCGTGCACCACCACGCGGCCCTGAGGGCTCGTCAGGTTCGTCTTGTCGAACTCACAGCCCGTCGCGGCGAGGGCGAGCGCGGTGACGGTAAGCCAGCGCGCGCGCCTCACCATGACGCGGTCAGGCCGATGGTCGGAATCAGCGGAAATTGCGACAGCGCGGTGCGCGTCGGCGGGTTGTCCGTGTAGTCAAAAACGTAAGTAAAGACGTTGCGCGCGTTTGAGGTGTTCACGAGCGAGAGGTACGGCATCCACGTCACGCCGCGCCACTGCGATGCGCGCGTGACGCTGAGGTCGAGACGTTGAAACTGCGGGTACCGCGCAGCGTTCCTGTTTCCCCCCACAGGTTCGCGAAAGCGATCGAGCACTCCCGTGTCCCAGGTATTGCTCCCCGCATCGTACACGCGACGCACGATCTGTCCCACGATGGTCGTGTACGGCAGGCCGGTGCCGAACCCGAGCCGCGCGCCAAAGGTGTACTTGTCCGTCATCCGGTATGTGGCGACGGTGTTGAGGTTGTGTCGGCGGTCGTGGACAGGAAAATAGCCTTCCCCTTCGCGCCTGCGCTTGCTGACACCGTATCCGTACGCAATCCAACCCGCAACGCGCTTCGACTCGAGTTGGCGAAGAAAGACATCGACGCCATAGGAGTCGCCGTCGACGCGGAGGAATTCGTCACCGCGCACGGCTGGGTCGTCGGTGGGATCGGGCTCGGGCAGTCGCTGGAAGCGTTTGTGATAGCCCTCGATGCGCGCGAACCGCGCTGTGCCGAGCCAACGCTCGACGCCAAGGACCGCCTGACGAGCCGTGGACACGTCCACAAAGCGGTCGCTGCCGATCCAGAAGTCGAAAATGCGGATTGGCGCATCGTCGTTGCGCAGCGCATGCATCCACTGCGTGTACTGGCCCACTGCGGCAGTGACGGCAAGGTCCGGTGTCACATACCACCGCGCAGACACTCGCGGCGAGAGTCCGCGCCATCCGGTGCCGGTGACCTGCTCCTCGCGAAGTCCGGCGCGCAGGAGCAGCGCAGTCCCCGCTCTCCACGTAAAGTCACCAAACAGCGACAGGGCCGCGGGATTCTGGTTCAGCGCGAAGAGCGGCGTCCCCGCCTCCTCGGCGTCGGCAGCGTATCGCACCGCATGCTGTGAGTATTCGTACCCGAACAGTGACGTCGCCCGGCCCTTCTGCCGTTCGAGCGAGCCAGTGGCGCGCCACTCGCCGATGGCATTGCGAAAGACCAGCGAGCCTTCGCCGAGATCCAGATGCGTGCGGAAACCGGTCCACGAGAGGCGCTGGACGAACACGGCGCTGTCGCCCGTCAGCCACCGTCCCCCGCCTAACGGCTGCCGCAGGCTCAGGCCAGCGAGCCGGTTGCCCCACTGAAACAGAAAATGGCCCGCACCCGCCGACGTGGAATCGCCGAAGTCCGCGATGTCAGCGTCGAGGATGTCTGTCCCGGCATAGGCGGTGAAGGAAAGCGCCCCACCCCGTGCCAGCGCGCGCCGTACGGTCATCTGCCCATCCTGAAAGTGATACGGCAGCGTGCTCGTACTGAAGAGGTCAACAAACTTGTCGGCGTAGGTGCGACGGCCGGCGATACTCCACGACGTCCGGCCATCGGGCAGTGTGCCGCCAAGCATGAGATTGCTCGCGAGCACCGACACGCCCCCACCGCCGTGCAACCCCTGCCGGGGCTCGACCTTTGGCGTGACGTCGAGCACGCTGGACAGGCGGCCGCCGAGTGAAGCGGGGAAGCCCCCCGCCAGCAGTTGAAAGTCGCCCACGGTCTCGTCGATGAATGTCCCGAAAAGACCCCCGAGATGAAACGGGTTGTAGACTGGAATGCCGTCGAGCAGCACGAGATTCTGGTCGCTCTCGCCTCCGCGCACGTTGTAGCCGGCGGTAAAGTCATTCTTGGCGACCACCCCGGGGAGCAGCTGCACCACGCGCAGGACATCGGGCTCTCCAATCACCGGCAGGCGCGCAACGGTTTCGCCGGACACCGTGACGCGGGAGACCTGCGGCTGCCGCTCGAACTCCTCCCGCTCCCTCGGACGAGCACGCGTACGAATTTCCGCGAGACGCGTAGGGTCCCGCACGAGCTCAACAACGATCTCCGCCGTTTGTGAGGCGCGGATGTCGACCTGTTCCTCCGCCGACTGGTATCCGGACCCCCGCACCCGAATGGTGCGCAACCCAACCGGAACGTTGCGAATCTCGAATCGGCCAAACTCGTCACTGATCGCCCCGAGCAGTGCCGTTCCCTGCGCGGCGCTGAGCACGGAGACCGATGCTCGCGGGACAGGGTTTCGCGACTGCTGAGAGGTCACGCGACCGCGAATGCTCCCCACCTGATCCTGCGCTCCGCCCGGAGTCGCACTGATGACGACAACGACGAGGAGCGTGATACACCAACGGGTAACGTCCCGATATCTTTCGCGCATGGACCAGTCTGGTGTTGGCATCGCGGTAGCGTTCACCGCGGGCATATTGAGTTTTCTGTCGCCGTGTGTGCTCCCGCTCATTCCGGGATATCTGACGTTTCTCACCGGCCTTTCGGCCGACGACGTGCAGCAATCGCGCAGCGCGACCTTTCGCCACGCACTGCTGTTTGTCCTCGGTTTCACGCTGATCTTCCTTGCGTTGGGTGCGACCGCCACGGTGCTCGGTCGCGTCTTGCTCGCCGGCCGGGACTGGATCAGTCGCGTCGGCGGAGTCCTCATTATCATCTTCGGCCTGTACTTGCTGGGCGTTCTCAACATCAACGCCTTTTCACGCGAGCGCCGTGTCCATCTGGCGGACAAACCGGTGGGATACCTCGGCAGCGTCCTCGTGGGCATCGCGTTTGGCGCAGGATGGACCCCCTGCATCGGGCCGATCCTGGGCTCCATTCTCCTCTATACGTCTACCGCGGGTGATTTGCGGCGCGGGTTGCTGCTGCTGTTTGCGTATTCACTGGGACTGGCCGTTCCGTTCCTCTTGAGTGCTCTCGCGCTCCCGCGCTTCCTCACGCTCTTTGCCCGCTACCGTCGCGGGCTGATCTGGACAAACCGTGTCGCCGGCGTGTTGCTCATCACCGTCGGCGTGCTGATGGTCACCAACTATTTCACCGTCCTTTCCGGCCTCCTCCAGGGGCTCACGCCCGAGTTCCTGCGGAGCCGCCTGTAGCGAGATGATGTCTGCGGCTGGTCAGCATCAAGAACGGCTCTGAGGGGGATGATGGGATTTGAAGGGATGACGTGCTGCGTAAGGCTGGGTGCAGTTCCAACGAATGATTCTTTGCCTGACCTGAATGCGTCATGCCTGTCGCGGCCCCATTGCGGCAGCGGGACCGAATACACAGCACCTGCGGTATCCCGTCATCCAGTCGATCCCATCATCCCGCTCCCTTCTCGTTCTTGGAATCCTGCTGCACGAGGCGCAGCAGTTCGCGGATGGACACCGGCTTGAGCAATACGCGCTCGCACCCCGCCTCGAGACACCGCTTCGCATTCGCGTCATCGCCATGACCCGTAAGGGCAATGACGCGCAAGGGACGGGGACCGCCGCGCGCATCCAGCTGCGACAGCACCTCGAGGCCCTCCCCATCCGGCAGCGTGAGGTCCAATAGCAGGACGTCGACCTGGTCAACCATGCAGGCTTCGACCGCGGACGCCACCGACGGTGCGAGCGCTACGCGATAGTGGTGCTCCGAAAACAGGATTCGCAGCGCATCTGCCACCAGCAGACTGTCTTCGACGATGACGATATAGGGCGCCCGCTGCTGTTCGCTCATCGCTCCAACCCCGCACTCGCTACCAGCGCTTCGCCATCCTGCTCGATAGCGTCCACGAGTTGCTGGCGTTGGAGCAGCGCCGCATAACGCCCTCCGAGTGCCAGCAATTCAGCGTGGCGGCCTTGCTCGACGATGCGACCCTCATCGAGCACGATGATCCACGTCGCATCGCGCACGGCGCTGATGCGATGCGATGCGATGACGGTCGTACGCCCAACCACAGTATCCTTCAGCGCACGAAGAATCAGCGCCTCGGTGTGCGTGTCGACGGCGGACAAGGAATCATCGAGCAGGACGACACCGGGATTTCTCGCGAGCGCGCGTGCCAGGGCAGCACGCTGCTTCTGCCCTCCGGAGAGATTGATGCCGCGCTCGCCGAGCATGGTGTCATAGCCTCCAGGAAATGCGCGGATGGTTTCGTCGAGCTGCGCCGCAGCCGCCGCGCGATGCACGGCATCCGGCTCGAGCGCATCGAGGCCATACGCGAGGTTCGTCGCAATCGTGTCGCTGAAGAGCAGGCTTTCCTGCGGCACATACCCGATTTCGCGTCGCAGCTTGTCAACCGGAATAGAGGGCAGGGGGATGCCGTCGAGAAGTATCTCGCCCTCCTGCGGATCGAAGTGCCGGGGAATGAGGTCCATGAGCGCGCTCTTCCCGCTCCCGGTCGCGCCAACGACGCCGAGGGTCCCGCCTGCGGCTACGACGCACGACACATTCTGGAGGACCCACCGCGGTTCTGTATCACTCGGTGCACCGGGCGGGAGTGGATAGTGAAAGCTCACGTTCCGAAACTCGATGGCGCGCCCGCGACCACTCGGCTCGAATGCCGCGGGAGCGGGCGCATCGCTCACGGTGGGCTGCGCGTCGAGAATGTCGGTCAAGCGGGTCATCGATGCGGCGCCGCGCTGGAAGAGATTGATGACCCACCCGAGCGCGATGAGCGGCCACGTGAGGATCGAGAGGTACATACCGAACGCGACGAAGGCACCGACGCTGATCTCGCCCCGCAGCGTCAGGACACCGCCGTAGCCAAGCACCGTGACTGCGCCCAGTCCTGCGAGGAGCGAAAACGCCGGGCTCATGGCACCATACAGTCCGGCGAGGGACATGTTCCGCCGGAGATATTCTTCCCCAAGCGCATTGAAGCGCACCTCTTCCGCGCGCTCCTGGCCGTAGGCGCGCACCACACGCGTCCCCGAAAGATTCTCCTGCACGCGGGTGGTCATGTGCCCAAAGTGCTCCTGCACCGCCTCGAAGCGCTTGTGGATCGCC
>JBKJKH010000290.1:0-4607 GCA_046597595.1 Gemmatimonadaceae bacterium | reverse complement strand
GGCGATGGTGTGGTTGAGCGGGCGCGACATCGCGCGAGACACCATCCAGCACATGATCGACGCGAAGTACGCGGATGCATGGCGGCGGCTCCATCCGGGCGAGGACGGCTGCACGTTCCCGACCTGGGATCCCCACGTGCGCCTCGACTACATGTTCATCCCCGAGCGCTTCAGCGAGCGCGTCGTGTCGTGCGAGGTGCTAAGCCAGATTCCTCGCGTGAAGGACGCGTCAGATCACTTTCCGCTCATGGCAGAGATCAAGAACGCGTAGGAGCGGGATGATGGGATCTCGTGGATGAGGGAGATGGGGCACTTGGGGTGCACCAGAATCGTGTGTTCGGCGAGGGCGACCCGACACAACAGCGAACGAGAACAGGAACAAGAAAAAGAACAGACAGAGACAGGAACTCGTTCCCACCTTTGCTCCCCGCGACTCCGCTCGGGCTTGGGTGATGTGATCCCAAGGATCCGGCAGATCCCATTATCCCGCTCGCAAGGGTTCCTGATTCGTCCCGCGAAGCCGTTGGCGGTTGCCTGTTGACGTTTGCGGCGACACTTTCCCGCTCGACACGCCATTCCGCCCCTCCCATGACAGGAGTTTACACAATGCGTTTTCACGTTGGCATCGCAATCGTCTCGCTGGCCGCCGTAGTCGCGCCGTTGTCTGCACAGATGGTCTCGAAGGATGGAGCCGGCACCAGCGGAAACGCCGGCGTTGCCGCGAACTTCACGCTCTTCAAGCAATTCAGCGGATTGATCGCGCAGGTCGCGCAGGAATTGCCCGAAGCGGACTACGCCTACAAGCCCATCGCGAGTGTGCGCTCGTTTGGACAACTCATCGGCCACGTTGCCGGCGCGAACTACATGTTCTGCGCGACCGCGCTCGGCGATCCGCCGCGGAATGAAGGTGATATCGAGAAGACCACGACCACCAAGGCCGGGCTTGTCGCCGCCATCAACGCGGCGAACGAGTACTGCGCCCGTGCCTACCAGCTGAGCGACGCGCAGGCGTCGCAGATGACGACCTTCTTCGGTAACAAAGCGACGAAGATGTATGTGCTCGCGCTCAACTCCGTGCACAACGGGGAGCACTACGGCAACCTCGTGACGTACATGCGCATGAAGGGGATGGTGCCCCCGTCGAGCCGGTAGGTGCCTCCTCTGCCTCACGCCGTGACGTGACGACGTATCGGGCAGCGGTGATGCCCGGACCGGGAGATCCGGTTCGGGTCGAGGAATTCGCGGCTCCCGTGCTCGAGACGGGAGCCGCGCTGCTGCACACGCTCTACTCCGAGGTGTGCGGCACCGACGTGCACCTGCATCATGGCCGGCTCGCCGTGCCCTTTCCGATCATCCCCGGCCACGTCTCCATCGGCGTGGTCGCCGCGCTGCGCGGCGAGGCGCGGTCCGTCGCCGGCGACCCGATTCGCGAAGGAGACGTCGTCACCTTTCTCGATGTCCACGAAACGTGCGATCACTGCTACCACTGCCTCGTTGCCCATCAGCCGAACCGCTGTCCTTCGCGGAAGGTGTATGGAATCACCTACGGCGCGCGCGAAGGCTTGCTCGGTGGCTGGTCCGAAGCCATCTGGATGAAGCCCGGCGTGAAAATGCTGCCGTTCGGCGCATCACTCGATCCGCTCGCGTTCATCGGCGGCGGATGCGGCCTCGTAACGTCGCTGCATGCCGTCGACCTTGCCGCAATTCGCCTCGGCGAAAGCGTTGCGGTGCTCGGAGCGGGACCTGTGGGGCAATCGGCAGTGGCGTTCGCCGCGCTGTCGGGTGCGAGCGAAGTCGTGGCCATCGGCGCACCCGCCCCGCGACTCGAATACGCAATGCGCATGGGCGCAACGCAAACCCTGGGGCTCGATATGTCGCACGCAGACCGGCTGTCCGCCGTCAGGAACTGGACGGGCGGTCGCGGCGTTGATGTGGTGATCGAGGCGAGTGGTGCACCCGAGGCGCTGCCGCAGTCGCTCGATCTCGTTCGCGACGGAGGCCGAGTGATCATCGCAGGGCACTACACCGACAACGGCGACGTGACGGTGCACCCACATTTCCAGATCAATCGGAAGCACGTGGAGCTGCGCGGTTGCTGGGGCTCACGCTATGTGCATTTCCACCGCGCGCTCGAGCTTGTGCAGGCGTTCGGCGACCGGGTGCCGTGGCAGGAAATGGTCTCGGGGCGCTACACGCTCGACCAGGCGGGAGATGCACTCGCTGCAGTCGAAGCACGACACACACTCAAGGCGTTGATCACGCCGAATCCGTCACTCCTGTCGTGACAGGAGAGCTTCGCCTCTATCGCGATCTCTCGAAGTGGTGGCTGCTGATGTCGCCGCCTTCTGAATATGTCGAAGAGGCAGACGATCTGCTCCCGATGTTGCGCGCGACGCCTGATGCACCTCCGGCAACGCTGCTCGAGCTGGGATGCGGCGGCGGAAGCGTCGCGTATCATCTCAAGGGCCAGATGCAGTGCACGCTTTCGGATCTCTTTCCGGGAATGCTCGAGATATGCAGGCAGGTCAATCCGGAGTGCGAGACGATCGAGGGCGACATGCGGACGCTCCGCCTGGATCGCCGCTTCGACGTCGTGCTCATTCACGACGCCATCTGCTATATGCTCACCGAAGCAGACCTGCGCGCGACGTTCGCGACAGTTGCACATCACTGCCGCCAGGGCGGAGGCGTAGTCCTGCTTCCCGACTATGTGCGAGAGAGTTTCGTGCCCGGTACGGACTGTGATGGAGAAGACTCCGCTGATGGGCGCGGCCTCCGCTATCTGGAATGGCGCAGGGATGACGACCCCACGGACACGCTGTACGAAGTCGATTACGCATTCATGCTGCGCGAACCCGACGGCTCGATGAGCGTTGAGCTTGACTGCCAGACGGAAGGCCTCTTCTCGCGCGACGAATGGCTCGGGTGGCTCAATGATGCGGGCTTCGACGCGACATCTCGCACGGACCCATTCGGCCGCGTGGTCTTTACGGGGCGAAAGCGGTAACGTCCTGCACCTTCACGAGACAGGCACCATGTCCAGATTCGTCATCGCCCTCGGCCTCGCCGTTCCTTTCGTGCTCGTCGCCCAGCAGGAACCACCGGTCCGTGTCGCGGCCAGCAGCTTTGCCACGGTTGAAGTGCACCTGAACTCGCGGCCGATCGGCAACAAGTGGTATGAGGAGGATGCGAGCCTGACCGGTCCCGCGCGCATCGCCATTACATACGGCCAGCCGCACGCGCGCGGCCGGCGCGTGGAAGGCGGTCTGATTCCGATGGACACCGTCTGGCGGTTCGGTGCGAACGCAGCGACGACTCTGCACAGTGATGTGGACATCAGCATCGGATCGCTTCGCGTACCACGTGGCGATTATTCGCTCTTCCTGCTGCAGTCGCGCGACGGGTGGGCGCTCATCGTCAATCGCGGCACCGGCCAGTGGGGCACCGATCGCGACGCGGCGCTCGATGTCGGCCGTGCCTCTCTCTCCGCGCGCACGATGGCCGAGGCGGAGGAGTCGCTGACGATCCACCTGGTTCCGGAGGCGGGGAAACCCTCGTCGGGATATGCCGAGCTGCGCGGAATCATGCGCATCAAGTGGGGGCGCACCGAGCTGACCGCGCCATGGCAGGTGCGGCGTTGACGCTGGGCGCTCCTTTTTTGACTCAGCGAATTGTTTATGTGATTTCTTCAGTTGTTGATTCGCGTATTCCTGTGTGATTCCACGTATTCGCGTATCGGGGTTCGATCCACAGTGGACATACAGAGGGTGTCGAGCGAAGGGCTTGGGACGCTGGCCAGACCAACGTCGTACTGGCGCCTTGCGTAGTATAGAAGTCTCAGGCCTCGTCCCCCCTCCGCTCGAATTCAATGTCCAGCCGTCGCGACTTTCTCAAGACCACCAGCGCTGCAGCAGCAGTCGTCGGCTCCCGAGGGCTCGTCGGCCCTTCGTCGACCCTGTTCCTCCCGCCTGCGCCTTCCGATCCGTTCGCCGATGAAATGGCGCTGCTCGCGATCGATGCGGCGAAGTCCGCCGGTGCGTCCTACGCGGATGCGCGCGTCGGTCGCTATCGCCGGCAATTTGTCGCGACACGCGAACGGCAGGTCACCGGTGTCAACGACAGCGAGTCATTCGGCATCGGCGTGCGCGCGCTCGTAAACGGGGCCTGGGGGTTTGCCGCGACGAGCACGCTCACCAAGGACGCCGTGTCGGCTGCCGCGCGCGAAGCCGTTCGCATCGCCAGAGCATCACGCACTGTGCAGAAGCGCCCTGTCGAGCTGGCGCCGGTGCAAGCCGTGAAGGGCACGTGGAAGACGCCCGTCACGCGCGACCCCATCGACGTCTCCATCGAAGAAAAGGTCGCGCTGCTGCTGGCCGCGAACGAGGCGGCGCTCAAGGTGCCGAAGATTCGTTTCGTGAACTCACAGCTTGCGCTCCTGCGTGAGGAGAAGACGCTCGCAACCACCGATGGCACGCTCACGACGCAGACGTTCGTGCGCGTCGGCCCCGGATTCACGGCAACCGCGATCGGCGACGGCGACTTCCAGAGCTACACCGAAGAGCTGGCGCCGCGCGGACAGGGCTGGGAGTACATCGAGTCGATCAACA
>JBKJKH010000481.1:0-2879 GCA_046597595.1 Gemmatimonadaceae bacterium | reverse complement strand
CGGGTGGTGCGTACGTGAACGTGCATACCACGCTGAACCCCGGCGGCGAGATCCGCGGACAGCTGAACACGGTGAAGGGCATCGTTCAGTAAGTCACATGCCCGGTTTCACCAGGCGGGCCCGGCGCGGATACGCTCCGGGCCCGACGTGCGTCCGGGAGTCGGGAACCTCGCAGCAGTCCTGCGGATTCGAATGACGTGAGCACAGCGAAAGCACCTTCTCCTCCCGCCGCCCCACCGCGGGATCCACTCGCGGACGCGCGCTTTGAAAGCGAGGCGTTGCCGTGGTTCGATGATGTCTATCGCTTTGCGCTCTCCCTTACGCGCAACGACGCGGATGCGAGCGATGTCGTGCAGGACGCCTATCTGCGCGCTTACCGCTCCTGGCACACCTTTCTGCCCGGCAGTGATGCGCGGCGATGGCTTTTCACGATCGCGCGCAACGTCTTTTTGCGTACCCGCGAACGCGAGCGCCGTCAGGTGTCGCTCGAGGATGGCGATGCGGAGGCGCTGGACGCGGTCGGTGTGCATATCCAGATGATTCAGGACGACACCGAAGCCCTGGTCAGGCGACTCGACCTCAAGCCCGCGCTCGCGAAGGCACTCGGCGACCTGGAAGAGCCATTCCGGTCTGCGGTGATACTGGTGGACGTCGAGGACCAGTCGTACGATGCCGCGGCGGAAATGCTGGGCGTCCCAATCGGCACTGTGCGCTCACGACTGTACCGCGGGCGCCGGATTCTCCAGGAAATGCTCACAGAGTTCGCGCGCGATGAAGGCTTCCTGCTCCGCAAGACATCCCCTGACGCCCCGCACGCATGAGCCATCCCCCCGTTGATTGCCGATCCGCCATGCAGCAACTCTTCGACTTCCTTGACGAAGAGCTGACCGACGAACGCATGGCCGCTGTTGCGGAGCATCTACGCGATTGCCGCGCCTGCCATCCGCACTACGACTTCGAAAAGCTCGTGCTGGACACGCTGCATTCATTGCGCGAGGAGCACGCGGCGCCGAGCGAGCTTCGCACGCGCGTCCGGGACGCGCTGCAGCGCGAAGGGATGCGGGCCTAACGCGTCCTGGCGAGGCGCCCTTCGAGCCCCAGGTAGAAGACGCGCCCAGGGCCGGGCTCGAAGTAGCGTCCCCCCGCGGCATTGATCACGACCGACGTGTTGTATTCGCGATCGAAGATATTGCTCGCGCCTGCAAAGGGAGAGATCCACTGCGCACCACGCGGCGCGTACCATATCCGCATATCACCGACCGCGTAGGGCGGCGAGAACACGCGGTTCGCGTCATCCGCAGCCATGGCCGCGACGTAGCGTCCGTCGATCGCGACGTGCAACGCGGGAAATAGACGCGGAAGCGGCGCGGCCTCGAGAGTTCCGTCAAAACGATGTGGTGCAACACCGGGAATCTTCAGGCCAGCGAGGGCAACGGCTCCCGCGCGCCCGTCCTCGAACCGCGCATTCAGGAAGCTGTACGCGGCACGCGCAGACAGCGTGCGTGCCACCGGCGTGCGCACCCAGACTTCAGCACCGCGGTGCGCGGCTTTCCCGGTGTTGCGGAAGAACTGACGTCCGGGTGCGCCTGGAACCTCGAAGGGCGCGAGCGCGTCACGCACCAAGGCGCGATACACCGAGACCTGCGCGGTCCCGAACACGCCGAGCCTGGCGTTGAGCCCTCCCTCGATCGAGCGGGTGCGTTGCGGCTCGAGATCGGGATTGAATCCTCCCGCGCCCGTGGGCCTGTTCGCCAGCTCGCTTGTCGTTGGCGTCTCGAATGCCCTGGCGGCGTTGCCATAGAGACGAAGGCCAGTCGCCACTTCCACGCTGATTCCGGCCGAAGGGCTCCAGGCGCGCAGCGTGCGCTCCCCGGAATCGTCAGGATTGGTTGCGCTCACGAGCCGGTCGTTCACCGAAAAGCGCTGCCGGTCGTGTCGGATGGCAGCCAGGAATGAGACGCGACGTGCGACATCAGCCCACACAAGCGCGAAGGGTCCGGCCGCTGTCACGCGCTCGCGCTGATCGAGAACGAGTGCCGCCCGGCGGCCACTGTCGTTCACGAAGTTTTGCCGGTCGTCGTGCTGTGCCTGGATCTCCCCGCCGAACGAAGCACCGGCCGTGAGCCGGCGGCCGACCGGCAATCCCGGAGTGCGAAAGGCCACGCGTCCACCCTCTGCCGATCGCGCGAGGGCAATGATGCGGGGAGGAATGGGACTGTCAATGTCGCGGGTGAGCGCATGCCCCGATACCTCGAGCGACCCAGCGCCAACGCCGCGTGTCCAGCGCGCGCCAACCTGTGCCTGCTGGCCCGTCTCGCCCGTGCGCTGTGAAACGTTTGTCGCGAAGGCCTGCGTCCGGTCGGCGCGCAGCAGCGCGGCGGTGAGTGCACCAGGGCTCTTCGCCTCGTAGTCCACTGCGGACAGCGTGACGTCGAAGTCCCCCGCCGCTGCGGCAGCGCCAACGCGGGCAGTGAGCATCGTGATGCCGGCATCGTCATGTGCGCGCGCGCCATCCACGTCCAGGCGCGATGCGCTCACGAGATACGACAGCGGTGCACGGGATCCTGAAAGCACGGTCTGGAAGCGCGTCGAGCCCGCGCCGCGCGTCACACGCACGCGACCCGAGATGTTTTCGGCCGCAGGTGGTTCGCTCGTGAACATCACCACTCCTCCGGCCGCATTCCCATAGATCGCGGACGCGGGGCCGCGGATTACTTCGGCCCCGCCGAGGACACCGAGATCGATGTTGTTGAGGTTCGTCTGGCCGTCAGGCAGGGTCGCAGGGATCCCGTCCACCAGCACTCGAATGCCGCGGACGCCGAACTGCGAGCGCGCGCCGAATCCCCGGATGGAGATGCGCTCGCCAACCGCGTAGTTGT
>JBKJKH010000434.1:0-3680 GCA_046597595.1 Gemmatimonadaceae bacterium | reverse complement strand
TCGAGGTCCAGGTGATGGTGCGCCCGGTGAGCACGGCGCCGGCGGCATCCTGCAACGTCGCCGTGAGCTGCACGGATTCATTGATGATGACATCGGCGGGCGATGGCGTGATGACGATCTGCGCGACCGCGGCAAGCACGGTGATGAGCGTGGAGGCCGTCACCGTTCCGCTCGTCGCCGTAATATTCGCCGACCCCGCCTTGACGCCGGTCACCGCACCGCCCGTCACCGTGGCTACACTCGCATCGCTCGTCGACCAGCTGACGGTCTGGCCGCTCACCACGACCCCCGCCGCGTCCTTCGGCTCAGCCGTCAGCGTGACGCTCTGGCCCGCGATGATCGTGGGCGTGAGCGGCGAGAGCGTGATCTGGGAGACCCTGGGCGTGCCCGGCCCCGCCGGACCGTCCACGCCACCACCACCGCACGCGGCGGCGCTGATGGCGACGGCAAACGTCGCCAGAACCCGGAAATACGATCGCGAACGAGGACGAACCGACATGCTGCTCACCACAGTATGAAGACGGAAAGTCGAGGGTCGGTCAGTCCACGGCTGTCGTACGCCTGACGAGCGAAGGGGAGCCACGCGATGGCGTGACTCCCCGTCAGTTTTGCAACTCCCGAGCCAAGGATGAGTCCGGAGACTCATCCGTTTACTACATTACTGCGTCTTGCGACGGCGACGCGCCACACCAAAGATACCGACAAGACCCGTGGCGAGCAGCGCCATGCTGGCCGGCTCGGGAACGGTCGAGTTGGTGATGATGGCGTCGATGCCACGCGAGCCAACGACGGGGATGGCGAGACCTCTGCCAGCCGCCGGCCCGTTGTCGTCGAAAATGAGCCGGTACGTCGTCGCATTGATGTTGACGAACTGCGTCGGCGTCCAGATCAACGTGCTGGTGTTCACACCATTCGGCGGAGCGGTCGTGACCGTGCCGGAGATACTGCCGATCGTCGTGCCCGTACCCACGGTGGGGGCGCTCTGCTTGATGGCGAGCATGAACATCGTGCCAGCCGGCGGCGATGCGTTCGTCGCCATGCCAGACAGAAGGAAGTTGCCCAGGCTGGTCGTACCGCCGTCGCCGATCAGCAGCTGCGTCGTGGGCACGTACGTGATGGTGTATCCACCGAACGTGCAGGTCGCACCACTTGGCCCAACGAGCAGTGCACTGAATGTCGGCATCGTGTTGCACGTACCGAGCGAGCTCGTGAAATATCCCTGGGTGGAGTAGCTCGTTTGAGCCTGCGCCGGCGATGCCAGCACAGCCCCTGCCAACAGCACCCCGCCCATCATCTTGGCCACAGTCTTCATACGCCTCCTCCCACCCTAAACAAAAAGGTTCACGACAATTGGTGAAGCCGCCACAATGGTGACCACACCCTCGGCACGCGGACGAAGGTCGGCGCTACCGTCGGACTCGCTCAAGACGTTCGCCCCACCGGTCGGCTGAAGCAATGAGCACACCCACATCTTTGGCATGAAGCGTACCGCTCGCGAATTCGCTGCATCTACCGCCAGTCATGCGAGCCGAGACGTTGCGCACCTACCTCAAATGGTTTGCAGCAAAGGCGTTATCGAGCCAAGCAAAGCTCATTCGAACATGAGTCCGCCAGCTGATTTTGGCGGACGCGAGCGGGTTCAAACTGTTGCGTCGGGTGAACAATTGCTTACGACACGCAACGCATTATGTAAGCGGACTGATCTACATTCCCTTGTCACGCTGAACCGATGAGGTCGCTACCAGCGGCGCCATACCCCTCGTGCGAACCGTCGTGGTCCGCTTAAAGCGGCTAGCCAGGTAGAACTCCCCGCGCGCCAGTACTATGTTGGCGAGTGCGTACAGCAGCAGCTTGGCCATCGCCGTACCCGACGCGTAGTCGAACCGGCGAATCATCCCTGCATTCACCTTTCCACGCGTCTGGAGTGCATCGAGCGCGAACAACGCAGCGCTCCCCAGCAGCAGGACCGCCAGCAACACCGACACCACCCCGAGCACGAGCAGTACTCTCCGATGGCCCGCGGACGCCGCGATGACGGCCAGGAGGAAAAACTCCAGGCTGAGCCCCATTGCGAAGTTGGCCAGCAGGCCGACCGCCCCGAAACGCCAGGTGGCGTTGCCGAAGCTGGCCGGAATGAGCGCGCCAGCCAGGTCGAACAGCGGAAAGATCGCCGACAAGATGAGAATGATGTATCCGGCCGTTCTGATGTTCTTGCCCAGCACGTCGCCGGGCATCAGTTCTACAGTGGTGCTCATGCGGGCGTGCCCGCGCTGAAGTGGCGCGCAGGGGAGGACGCGACGATCTCGGAGAACATGGGATTCGGCTGGAGGATGACGCGGAGAGTGGGCCCATACTTACTTCGCAGCGGCACCTCCGGCAAGTGACGTTCCGTCGCATCGCCTGCCTTCCATCCGCTGCCTCCTGAAACTCCGCCGGGCACCATTCCCACCCCAGTCCGATATATTCCCTGCATGATCCGCAATGACAGGGAATTGATCGTCGTCGGCGACCGCGTACTCGTGCAGGTCGAGGAGGGCGAGGAGCGGACCAAGGTCGGCCTGTACCTGCCGTCCACGGCGATCGACAGTCAGGCGGTCCAGGGCGGAACGATCATGGCCACGGGGCCCGGTAACCCCATGCCCAGCTTCGACTCGCAGTCGGGCGAGGAGCCATGGAAAGAATCGACGCACGCCCTGCGATTCCTGCCCATGCAGGCCCGTCGCGGCGACTACGTGCTGTTTTTCCGCAAGGCCGCCGTCGAAATCACGTTCGAGGGCGAGCGATTTCTCGTCGTTCCACAGGCAGCGATCCTCGCGCTCGTGCGCGAGTAGTCCACTGAAACACACTCACACGCAGCAAATACAGGAGTACATCCATGTACGATGAACGGTTCGTCGCTCCCATGCGACAGGAACTCACCAGGCTCGGCGTGCAGGAGCTGCGCACCGCGGCTGACGTGGACGCCACGCTCAGCAATTCCGCCGGCACAACACTCGTCGTCGTGAACTCCGTGTGCGGCTGCGCGGCGCGCAATGCTCGCCCCGCCGTCGCGGCGGCGCTGCAACACGAGGTCAAGCCGGACCGCGCCACCACGGTGTTCGCCGGCCAGGATACGGAAGCGGCGTCGCGCGCTCGCTCCTACTTCACCGGATACGCGCCGAGCTCCCCATCGATCGGCCTTCTCAAGGACGGCAAGATCGTTTTCATGCTCGAGCGATTCCAGATCGAGGGACGAGGCGCGAACGAGATCGCGCAGGATCTCGTGCAGGCGTTCGACAAGCACTGCGGCCACAAAGCGGGCCAGACGGCGTGATCTTGTCTGTCTGCCAATGACGGCACGCGCTCTGCACGTTCTCCCCGCTAATCGGCAGTAGTGACTCACACCGCGGAGAGGGATATGGAGCGCGACTCGAACGACACATTCGGCAGCAGCAATACCGGCGAATCTTCGTCCAGCAGCTTCGGCTCGGGCACGGGATCGGCCGGTAGCGCCAATTCACCCGCAAGCTTCGGCGCGAGCACCACGGGCACGTCGGGAATTTCGGGTACGTCCGACGCGAGTTTCTCACGCGACACGTCAGCCGACACGAGCGGCTTGACCGATCGCGCGAAGAACATCGCGAGCACGGCCGGCGACAAGCTGGCCGATGTGGGCTCGACGGTGCGCGATCGCGCCGGCA
>JBKJKH010000390.1:0-3824 GCA_046597595.1 Gemmatimonadaceae bacterium | reverse complement strand
CCGGTTTCGGCGACGGCACCGATTGGGAGGCCGTCGGGCGCTACCTCTCCGGGGAGAGCAGTCCCGACGAGGTTGCGGCCGTCCGACGTTTGCTGGACGAGTCCCCCCCGATCGCTGCCCTCGTTTCCGCGCTCCAGGCGCGCGACTCCCTCCTCGATGCTGGTGCTCCGATCGACGTCGAGGCCGCGCTCAGCCGGGTTCATGCGCGGTTAGACGAGCCGGTGGTCGTTCCGTTAGCAAACCGGCGGCGGAGGCTATTCCCGCTGGGGGGGTCGCGAACGCCAGCATTCGCGATTGCGGCGGCGCTTTCACTGATGGTCGGCGGCGCGGTACTGTGGCGAGCCGTCCGTTCCCCGGCGGAGCTCGCGCCCGTGGCGGCGGCGCTGCACTACGAAACGGCAGTTGGGGCGATGGATTCCATTACACTTGCCGACGGCAGCGTGGCCGTCCTCGGACCTGCCAGTTCGCTCGATGTTGATGGCGGATATGGTATGCATGAGCGTGCGGTATCGCTGCAGGGCGAGGGGTTCTTTATCGTACGGCACGACGAGCGCCATCCATTCGTCGTGCGGGCGGGCGCCACGCGCATTCGCGATGTTGGTACGGCCTTCAGCGTTCGCCGGAGAGGGGATGGCGTCGTGCGCGTTGCTGTCACAGAGGGTGTGGTTGCCGTGCGCTCAACACCATCGGCCGACGAGGTCGAGTTGCGGGCGGGCGATGCCATCACATCCGCAGCAACCGGGTTCGCCGTCGTGGAGCGTGAGCCCGTCGTCGCGTCGGATACGGCATGGAAGCGCGGCCAGCTCATCTTCGCTGATGCTCCGATGGATGAGGTGCGCGACGGTGTCCGACGCTGGTATGGCGTGGAGATACGGCTCGATTCTGCGCTGGCACGGCGGCACGTTACGGCAACGTTTCAGGGTGAGCCGGTGGACCGCGTGCTCGATGTCATCGCCCTTACGCTGGGCGCGAGCGTTGAGCAGAGAGGGGACACCATCGTGATTCGCCGCGGGAAGAAAGGCGTCCGATGAATTGTGGGCCGCGCGTGTTCACGCATGCGCTCACCCTGCTCCTGACACTGGTGGCGCCGGGATCCCGGATGGCGTACGGTCAGGCGCGTGACCAACCACGCTGCCGGCTCACCGAACGCATGCCGGGCGACGCCGCTATCAAGGAAGCGTGGCCGGTGCCGCTCAACCGCATGGTCACATTCCATGCGCACGATATCCCCCTTCGCGACGCGCTCGGCCGCCTCGCTGCGGTAGCGCATGTGCGCCTGTCATACAGCGCCGAGGCATTGCCACTCGACCGCAGCGTGTGCCTGGAGCGCAACGCTTCGTCGTTAGGCGACATCCTGGTGGCGCTCATAGGCGACGCGGCGGTTGTGCCACGCGAAGTCGGGGGGGATCACGTCGCCCTGGTGCCGGCCGTTGCGTTTCCCCGCGCGCCCAGCCCGCGTGCGCACACGCCGCAGCTCGATCGCGTCGTGGTGACGGGCAGTGCTGTTGGCGCGCCGCGGCGTGCGCTCACCATCGCCCTCGACGTCGCGGATGGGATACGGCTGGCGAATGAGGAGCCGGAAGGCACGCTCTCCCAGGCCCTCGACGGGTCCGTTCCCGGCGTATGGATGTGGGAACAGTCGCCGACCAACGTCCTCTCGCGATACGCGAGCATTCGAGGTGCGAGTTCATTCGGGTCCAGCTATCCCAAGGTGTACATAGACGGCATTGAGGTCGCGAACCCGCTGGTAATTTCCCACTTCATGCCGGAAATGATCGAGCGCGTCGAAGTCATCCGTGGTCCCCAGGGTGCCGCGCTCTATGGCACCGATGCGATCAGCGGAGTGATCAACATCATTACGCGCAACGACGGTGCGGCCGGCGGGGGAACGCGCACAGTGTTCCGGAGTCAGGCGGGCGGTGCGCAAAGCGACTTTTCGGCAACACCCTCGATAGCGCAACAGCACACCTTCGCATTGCGCACGGGATCGAGTTCACGCTCGGCGGCTCTGGGCGTCGCGGTCGGCGGCGCGGGCGCATACATCCCCGATGCGCACAGCAGGCAGCTGACCGCCTCGGCGGGCGGGCGCATTGTTGCCTCGCGGGGAATTCTCAGCGCGAATGCGCGCCTGTTCGCCGCCGATGCGGGATCACCCATCAGTCCATTGCTCATGGATTCCGCATTCAGCGGGCGTGATATGACAACCCTCGCTTCGCGTTTTGGCGGACGCACGCAGTCCGTGCGGCAGTACACTCTTGGTGTCACGGGCCGAGTCGTGAGCGGCGAGCTGTGGAAGCACGCAGCGGTTGCGGGCATTGATGGATACCGCTTGAATGGAGTAGACGATGACGTCAGCCCGATTCCACAAATAGCCGACGCAACACTCCGGGTGGCGCACAGCGCTGGCAGTCGGGCGTCCGTGCGCTTGAGTTCCGTCATGACTCACGCGTTGAGCGCGGGGAGCCTTGCGCTCACATTCGCTGCGGAACATTCGATCCTGAACGAAGTCAGCGATGAACCAGCCGTGCTGGCGAACCAGCCGGGGGCGCCGGTGCGGCGCGGTGCGCGTCTCGACGTGCCGACGTCATGGAACAGCTCGGGCATACTGGCCCAGGCCAACGTCGAAATTGGCGAGTCGGTGTACCTCACCGGAGGAACCCGGCTGGAGCGGAACGGTGGATTTGCCGACGCCACCAGTCAGACGAGTCTCCTGCCAATGCTTGGTCTTGCATTCGTGCAGGGCACGCCCGGAGCGATGGTAAAGTTCCGCGCATCATACGGAAAGGGCATTCGCCCCCAGCGTACGACGACGCGTGAAACGACGTGGGTCGGGACGCACGGACAGGCGGCATCACGCACAGGGCTCCAGCCCGAACAGCAGACGGGTGTTGAGGCGGGGATCGATGTGTATCTCGGACGGCGACTCACGTTGCAGGTCACGCGCTTCGACCAGTTGGCGTCGGGCTTGATCCAACGCGTGACGGTCGGCGCCGACACGACGCGCCGCGGAGGGCCGAGCCCGCGCGCTGTGGGGTATCAGCTTCAGAACGTCGGAGAAATCACGAACCGCGGATGGGAGTTCGAAGGGGCAGTGACGCAGGGCCCGCTCTCGTTCGAGAGTACGCTGTCGCTCGTGGACAGCCGGGTGCGCGCGTTGGCGAGCGGATATAGTGGAGACTTACGCGCGGGTGACCGTATGCTCGAAGTACCAGCCCGCACGACGAGCATGACGGCCCGCTGGCATTCGCAAGGCTGGAATGCATCGACTACGGCCGTTCGCGCAGCGGACTGGATGAACTACGACCGCCTCGGTATTGCATTCGCTGTCGTAAACGGGCTGCATCCCGGCCCGCAGTATATCGGCGGATGGCTGCGCGGATTCTGGGACAGGTATGATGGCGTAACGCGGATTCGTGCCTCTCTCGCGCGCGAACTGGGTCGCGGCATCACGTTGCTGGGGAGTGGCGACAACCTTCTCAACCACCAATTCGGAGAGCCCGACAATGTGACGGTGCTTCCTGGACGCACCATCACATTCGGGATCAGGGCCGCGTTCTAGTTGTTCGGAGAAGTGACGAAACTCAACTGCGCCACACGATTCTGTACCGCGTCGCCAGCCACAGGGTCGTCATCACAACGGTCGTGACCAGCAGGCAGCGGACGATGACTTCTCCCGCAGTCGCGGAGAAGAAGTTGCCGAAGCCCAGGTAGTAGGCGATGTGGTTGAAGAAGAGCATGAAGATAACGTACGCCAGCATCGCGTTCTGACCGACGAGGATGATGGGATCTGCGATACGCCGGATACGGCCGCCGATGACGTCAAT
>JBKJKH010000366.1:0-5492 GCA_046597595.1 Gemmatimonadaceae bacterium | reverse complement strand
ATGCCCTTCACTTCGGGTTCGCGCGGATTCGCGCTCTCCAGTCCTTCGCAATGCGCTCGGTATACTCCGAGGCCAGCTCCGACACTTCGTAACGCCGCAGTGTATCACGCGGTATTGCGCGTGGATCACCGTCCATGGCGCCGAATCTGGCCGCCACATCCGGTGGCAGCTTCCGGACATCCAGAACAGTTCCATCCGCCCAGACGTCAGGCCGCAACTTCTCCAGTTGCGCCTCAGGAGATAGCAGCAGGTTCGCGACGACCATCGCACCGGCCGGGTTCCGGGCATTGAACGGGATACCAACGAAATGCGCGTTGGCGATACTGCCGTCACGCAGCACCAGTGCGACGGAAGTGCGAGGCAACACTCCCTGCCGGACTTTGGTGATGACTTCGTTCTCGTTGTACGACATCGTGAAATCCACTTCGTCGTTGGCGAAGAGCCGATGCAGGTCGGCGACCCCAGCCGGGTAGGTTTCGCCGCGCCGCCAGAAGTATGAACGCACGCCACTCAGCCATGCCCAGAGGCGCTCGCTTCCTTCGGCATAGCGCGTCTCGCTGAATCCGCCCGCGAAGCTCCGCCCCCCGCCGTTCTCCGCGTAGAGTACCGACTTCAGAAACGTCGTTCCCGTGAATTGCTGATCATGCGTGAATCGGCCGGGATGTGCGCGAATCCAGCGACCGAGTTCGGCAATTGTCCGGGGCGGTTCCGGGACGCGAACCGAATCGTAGATGAGTGTGAACTGAACACGGCCCCACGGCGACTCGAATCCATCTGTCGGCTGCTCGAAATCGCGCATGACTATTGGCGAAAGACTATCCACGTACCTGGCGGCAGGAAGTCGTTGGGCCCACGGGCCGTACAGCAGGCTTTCCTTTCGCAGATTGTTGAACGTCTCCCCGTTTATCCACACGAGGTCAGCCGAACCGCGTGCCCGTGCATCTCGCTCCACGACGAGCTGGTTGACGATCGCGGGTCCCTGCCCATCGATCGTGCGGAGCGTGATTCCGTAATTCTGCTGCAGCCTCGGAGCAACCCACCGATCCACGAAGTCGTTGATACCCGGATCGCCCCGCCACATGCGCCACTGCACCGTTGTCCCTCGCGCTCGGGCGACGATGCTGTCCCAGGGCTGCGATTCTGGAATCGCCCGCGAAGGCGTCCCTTCTTCACATGCACAAACCGCCCCGGCCGTCGCAATCACGACCGCTGCAACCATGCCTCTTCGCATCAGAACGTGTAGCGCGCCGAGAACTGCAGCTGTCTGGATGGGCCTACGCTTCGGAGAATAACCGCATCGCCAGGACGGCCCACCTGCGTGCGTGGTCCGCCGCCCGGAATTCCATTCGCAAAGCCGGTGACGACACGGGTGTTGAAGAGATTGAAGATGTCACTTCGGATACCGAGGGTACCCGGCCCGACTGGAACTCCGTACTCAACGCTCACTGCCATCTGCGTTGAGCTCGGCAACCGCTCACCATTTCGCGGAACTCCGGGGAAGCGGTCGTAGTTGCCGACAAACCCGTTGCCGAACACGTCGCCCGATCCGTCGAGGTCGCGAAAGAACGCAATCCGGTTGATAGGCGTTCCCGTCTGGAAATCGAAAACGCCACCGACACTCAAGCGCGTCACGGGGTGATGAACGCCTCGCAGCGAAATCTTGTGACGACGGTCGTTGATCGCGGCCGCCCACTCGGCGTCGAAGTCATTGGCGTACGACGCATTGAAGTTGATATCCTCGGTATTGTTGCGCGCGCGTGACCATACCCAAGTCGCCTCGAGGCCAGTGCGCGCGCTGATTCGCCGTCGGACACTCGAATACAGGCCGGCGTAGTCGCTACGTCCGCCAGACTCGGTGGTGGTATGGCGGCGAAATGAACCGGTCGCGGCTGCGACCGGCCGGAAAGCATCGCCGGCTTCCGGTCCAAGGTTCACTGTGTCGGCAGCGGTTCGGGGACGGAGATTGGCGTTCAGGTCAACCGAGCGCGGGAGGTTTCTCGTAGCAATGAGCACCGCATCAACCGACCATCCCCACGCCGCTCCGATCAGTCGCTGGTAGCCGAGCGACAGTTGACGGCTCTGGGGCTGTTCGAGGCCAAGTGCAAATGTCTCGCGTATTTCGCGTGGCGGAAACATTCCGCGAAGCGCTCCGATCTGCGCGGCGGTGGGACCTTCACCGAAGCGAGGGGGAGGAAACCGTGTGCCTTTCAACGTCACGACAGCGTTCCCCTCCGCGCCAAACTGAACAGCGTCTGAATACACAGCGTAGGGAAACTTCCCGGTGTACACGCCCCCGCCGCCGCGCACCACGCTCACCGGAGTCGCGTACCAGTTGAGGCTCGCCCGAGGCTGAAAGTTATCGAGGTCTGGGCTGCTGGCTCCGCGGGACGTGATGTCGTCGTAGTCCCAGCGCAATCCGAAATTTGCCGTCAAAGATGGGGTCAGCCTCCAGACATCCTCGACAAATGCGGCATAGAGCGTCTGCGTGAGATTCACCCGCTGCGGAGCTGCATCTATTGTGTAGCTGACCACGCGAACATCCTGCGGCACGTCGCGAATCGAGACGAGACGGCCGGATGCCGCGATGTTTCCGTCGTCGATCACGGTGTATGCACCGCGCGGGTTGGTACCCGACGCGTCAAGGCGGAAACGACTGGCCGTCAGATCGGCTCCTATCCGAATCGAATGCCGTTCCCCCGCCCGCGCCTCGAACACATCGCGAAGCTGGAATTGGGTTTCGTGCTCGTCGAACACGAAGTTGCTCGATCCGACCACGGCCTGCACTGTCAGGGAGTCAGGAGCCACGATCATGACCTGCGGCGTCGAAAAACTGCTCAGGGTAGGCGGGAAGGACCAGTGAAATGTGCCGTGCTGCGCCGAGAGTGCGTTACTCGCGTTTCCTTTGCGTAAGGCGGTCGCGTGAGTCACCGAAGTCACTGACCCGATTCGCCGCGTCGTTATGTCCGCCTCGGGAACGATCACACCACCTCCCTGGCCCGCCCGGCTCACATCGCTCAGTGCAAACCGAAACGTCGACGTCTGCGACGGCGACCAGCCATGATCCACACGCGCGAACGCCTTCAGCGTCTCCCTGAGCTCCGTGCCAAGGAACCGCGTCCGAGCCGTGGACCCAATCCGGTCTTCCATTTCATTCGAGTATTCGGCCGTCGCAAACACAAAGGTGCGGTCCCGGACGAGGGGTCCGCCAATCTCGGCGCCCACCTGCGTGCGCTGAAATCCGTCGGAATCCACGCCCGGCGGCGCGAACCTGGGTCTCGCATCAATCGGGATACCGGGCCGGTTGTATCCGAATACCTCACCGCTCCATCGCTCCATGCCAGCGCGAGTCTCGACGTTCACGACACCGTTGGAACTGCGCCCCCATTCACTCGCATAGTTGTTGGCGAGAACGGACAGCCGTCGCATCCCCGCCAGCGGAAACTCCACTCGCGGCCCGCCGAGGAAGCCCTCGTTGTTGTCCAGCCCATCGATATTGTACTGGGTGTAGAGTGAGTTGGCGCCGGCGATCGTGAGAAGCGGCGCATCGCCGAAGAAGCCTGTTGCCTGTGCGACGCCGGGAATCGTGAACGCCAATGCAATTGGATTGCGTGCATCGGAGGGCAGCGCCTGCAACTCCAACCGATCGACCGAACCTCCCGTCACTGCATCCCTGGTGTTCAGCAGCGGCCGCTCAGGCGCTGCGACTACGGTGACCGCGTCAAGAGCGAAAAGCACTGGAAGCACCGCCGTCACGGTGCGCGTTGCTCCCACGGCAACAGGTGAAAGGCTGATGCGCGTGGTTTGAAAACCAGCGGCGACGAACGTCAGGGTTCCTTCCGTGGCGCTCGGAATGCGCATGCGGAACTGACCGGAAGCATCCGTAAGGGCGGTCGCGCGGAATTCCGGACCTGGCGCAGTCCGGGCAGTGAACAGCACCCTCGCCGAGCGAACTGGTGCGCCAGATACGGATCGTACGCCGCCGGAGACCGTCGACAGGTCCTGCGCGCCAATTGCACAGGGAATCATGAAGGCAACCAGCATTCGCAGATTGCGCGATGCCCACAACACCCGCTGGACGACCGTCACCACGAGCAGCGCGGCCATGACCGACATGAGCGCTGCGATGTGCGCGGGAGCGAGAAGAAACAACACGTATGCAAGGATTGTTTCGCTGCCGCCAATCAAACCGTGCGGCATAGTCACCGTTGTCTGCTCTCCGCGCGCCCTGGCGCCGCGGCCCCTGCTCTCGAGGATCGCGGACAGATACATCCACGATGCGGCGTTCACATAGTAGAGTGCGAGCAGCACTACGAGCGCGATGTACGCGTCCTCGGCACGCGGCATTCCCAGCACGATCGCAACAGGCAGGGCGGCGTACACGACGAAATCGAAAAGAATGTCCAGGTAGCCGCCGAGATCCGTCTGCCGTCCATGCGCTCGCGCTAACGACCCATCGAGCCCATCGAGGAACCGATTCGCCAGCCACAGGCTTAGTGCGGTGAGATACGCCTGACGATACGCGGCGACAACTGCCGCCAATCCTGCGACGAACGACAGCAGCGAGCAGACATTCGGGCTGATGCGCGTACCCAGCGACAACGCAACGCCATCAAGCGCGCGAGCTTTCAGCTTTCTCAGAATCGGATCAATCATCTGTCGGGTTCGTGGAGAACACCTGCGAACATCATCCTACGATCATTAACCGGGAAAACAGTGAAGCAGTTTCCGTTCATGGGTTTTGCGATCACGTTGCTAACGGTAACGCTCGCTTGCGGGGGCGCAGGCGACGTTGCCGCGCAACAGACGCGCGGGCGCATCGCCGCCGATGCGGCTGGCCTGCAGGTTGCCACGTTCGGGGGCGGCTGCTTCTGGTGCATGGAGCCACCCTTCGACAAGATCGCCGGTGTGGTATCCACGACTTCGGGTTACATCGGAGGCACCGTCGCCAATCCGACTTACGAACAGGTATCGGACGGCGACACGGGCCACGCTGAGGTCGTTCAGGTGAAGTACGATCCGGCCAGGGTCAGTTATGCCAGGCTTCTCGATGTGTTCTGGCGAAACATCGACCCGCTCACGCCGAACCGTCAGTTCTGCGACGCAGGCTCGCAATACCGGTCGGTCATCTTCTATCACAACGAAGATCAGCGTCGCGCCGCCGAGGCCGCCAGGAGCGCGCTCACGCAGTCCGGCCGATTCAGGCAGCCTATCGTGACCTCAATTGTCGCGGCTTCCACATTTTATTCCGCTGAGGAGTATCACCAGGATTACTACCTGAAAAACCCCGTTCGGTATCGCTTTTATAGAAACCGATGTGGCCGAGATGCTCGTCTGAGGGAGGTTTGGGGCGCAAAGCGCTGATGAAACGTTGGCTCGTTGGCGCCGCGATTGTCATTGCGACCATTCTCGCGCTGTTCCTTCTTGGCCGCGTCGCCGCGGACCCGCTGCGCAGCTTCGCCATGTGGGTGAATAGTCTCGGACCGCTCGCCCCC
>JBKJKH010000285.1:0-3032 GCA_046597595.1 Gemmatimonadaceae bacterium | reverse complement strand
GCGTGCAACACGAGCCGAAGTGATCCCACGTCGTCCCGAAACTGCTCGAGCACCAGTGTGCGATCGTCCGGCACGATGCCGGTGGCCGCGCGCTGTCTCCGCACATACTCGATCATGGAACGCGCAGTGGCCTCATCCGCGTGATGACGCACGGCAATCTTCACCACGTCTTCCTCGCCATCGGCTGCGGCCAGTTCACGGCGCAGCTCACCAACACGCGCCGAGAGGTGCGCCGAGCGTGCCATGAACTCACCGTGCCAGAAGGGCATGCGAGCGGGGGCACCCGGTGCGGGAACCACAACGACGCGATCGTGCTCCATTGCCTGAATGCGCCACGTCGACGAGCCGAGTTGAAAGGCATCGCCTATGCGCGACTCGTGCACGAACTCCTCGTCAAGCTCACCGAGCTTGGTGCGGTCGGGGAGGTGCACGGTGTAATAGCCACGGTCCGGGATCGTGCCACCGGAGATCACGGAGGTCATCCGTCCTGCGCGCGAGCCCGTGACCATGTCCGTCGTGCGGTCCCACACCACCCGCGCTTCGAGCTCGGCCGCGAGGTCCGCGGGATACTTCCCTGAAAGCATCGACAGCACTTCGTCGAACGCCCCGCGGCTCAGCGCGTGATATGGGTAGGATGACCGCGCCAGCGCGAAGAGCTCCGCGGAGGTGAGATCCTCGACACTGGCGGCAGCAACGATCACCTGCGCCAGTACATCGAGCGCGTTTTGCACGACCTGGGTGGGCTCGACGTCGCCGGCACGCATGCCGTCAGTGAGCGCCAGCAGTTCGAGTGCATCGTCCCGAAAGAGCGGAACGAGCGTTCCGCGGCTCACTGCATCGAGCGAGTGGCCCGCGCGGCCGACACGCTGCAGACCGGACGACACGCGCTTCGGCGAACCGATCTGGATCACGCGGTCGACGGAGCCGATGTCGATGCCCAGCTCGAGAGAGCTCGTGGCGACGAGCGCGCGCAACTCGCCCGCCTTGAGTCGCTCCTCCAGCAACAGTCGCCGCTCGCGCGCGAGGGACCCATGATAGGGGAGTGCAAGTTCTTCTTCCGCGAGGGCGTTGATCTTCGCCGCGATGCGCTCCGCCTGGCCGCGGTTATTGACAAAGATCAGCGTCGTTCGCGATTCGCGAATGCGCGCGAGCAGTCTGGGGTACACTGCAGGCCAGATCGTCCCGCCAATCTCGTTCAGGTTCTCGATCGGTGACTCGATCCGGATCTCCATCTGCTTCACGAGGCCGCAGTCCACGATCTGCACGGGGCGAAAAGCAACAGAAGGTGCAGATCCCTCGCTCCGCTCGGGATGACTCGCCACGTGCACGCCGTCCACCTTCACGCCGCCAAGAAAGCGCGCAATTTCCTCGAGCGGTTTCTGCGTTGCCGACAAGCCAATGCGCTGCGGCGACGGAGTATTCGTCTGCATGCAGCGGCGCTCGAGCCGCTCCAGCGTCAGCGCCAGGTGTGTGCCGCGCTTCGTGCCGGCCACGGCGTGAATCTCATCGACGATCACGGCCCGGAGCGCGCTGAAGATCTCGCGTCCGCGGATCGACGTCAGCAGGATATGGAGTGACTCGGGCGTCGTGATCAGGATGTGGGGCGTCTTGCGCAGCATTCGCTGCCGTTCCTTCGACGGTGTGTCACCAGTGCGGACGGCAACACGAATCTCGGGAAAGGCGAGCCCCTTTTCCTCGAAGCGCTCACGCAACTGCGCGAGCGGGCGCTCGAGGTTGCGGCGTATGTCATTGTTGAGTGCCTTCAGCGGGCTGATGTAGATCACGTGCACTGCGTTCGCGAGCGGCTGCTCGTGTCCGTCCCGAATCAGTCGGTCGATCTCCCACAGGAACGCCGCGAGCGTTTTCCCCGTGCCCGTCGGCGCCAGGATCAGTGTATGCCCCCCACTCGCAATCGCCGGCCAGCCGGCGCGCTGCGGGGCGCTCGGCGTCCCGACTCGCGCGGTGAACCACTCGCGGACGATGGGATGGAATGGACGAAGCGCTGATGGAGCGCGGCCGCGCTGGGTCGAAGCCATCCGTGTAAGCTACCATTAAGCCATGTCCGTCATCGACATTCGCCGCGCGACCGAGCACGACCTCCCGCGCATCCTCGAGTTCATCCGCGCCCTGGCGGAGTATGAGCGCCTCGCGCACGATGTCGTCGCCGATGAGCCGACACTTCGCCGCTTCCTGTTCGACGAGCGCGCCGCTGAAGTCGTGTTCGCCGAGATAAACGGCGAGCCGCTTGGCTTCGCCCTCTACTTCACCAATTTCTCGACCTTCCTCGGTCGGCCCGGGCTGTATCTGGAGGACCTGTTCGTCCGCCCGGAAGCGAGAGGCAAGGGCATCGGCCGTGCTCTGCTTGCCTACCTTGCGCGGACAACGCTTGCGCGCGACTACGGCCGGCTGGAATGGGCCGTTCTCGACTGGAATACGCCTGCCATCGATTTCTACGAGAGCCTCGGGGCGCGTTGGATGAAGGAATGGAAGACGTATCGTGTCATCGGCGATGCGTTGGGCGCGCTCGCCGGCCCGCAGCCACGCGAGGGGTGAATGCAGGAATTTCCCAAAGCTGGAGAAGTGTGGGAGGATGTCTCCGGCGCAATCGTGCGCGGACTCGTCCACGCGCTCAACAATCGCATTGCGACGATCGAGGGTGTGGCCGCCACGCTCGAGGATGACGACAACGACACCATCAGCAGGCTCCTGCGCAGCGAAGGCGAGCGATTGCGCACGCTGACCGAAACCACGCGGCACCTCGCGGTGGAGCGCTCGGCAGGCGCGGAAACGTGCACGTTTCCCGATGTATTGTCTGCAGCGATGCAGCTCGCGTCGCTGCATCCGGACCTGCGCGACCTGCGCGTGGACGTGCGGGGTGACAACGGGCTGCCGGCGCTACGACTCAGGTTGCGACGCGCGCAGCACGCGATGTTGCTCGGCCTGCTGGCAGCGGCGCGAGATGGAGGGGGAGGCGATGACCTGGTCGCCCTGTGTACGGAGACGCCTGACGAGCGCGTGGAAATCCTGCTGCG
>JBKJKH010000241.1:0-2739 GCA_046597595.1 Gemmatimonadaceae bacterium | reverse complement strand
GCATGGGATCGAAGTCCGTCACCTGCAATCTGGCACTCCTGGCCGCCCGGGCAAGCAGGACTTTCACTTCCGCGAGGGCGCGCTCCATCTATATCATCATGACACTCCATTCCGGTTCACCGCAACATCACGACCCTGAGTAAATCGCATGTCCTACGACCGTCGCGAATTCGTTGGCTATTTTGCCAGCATCGGACTCGGCTCGACCCTCCTCCCGGGCCTCCTCTGGGCCCGCGCTGCCGCAGGCGCCGAGATCACAAAGGAGACCATTGCCTGCGCGGAAGAGCTCGCGGGCCTCACGTTCGACGATCCGCAGCGCGCGGCGATGGTGGAGGGCCTCAAGCGCCAGCAGCAGCAGGTGGACCAGCTGCACAAGGTCGTGATACCGAACTCGGTGCCGCCCGCGGTGACGTTCGACCCGCTTCCACCTGAGCTCGGCAAGGTTGAGCCGCGCCTTCCGAAACGGGAGATGATCCGCGCGCGCGTGGCCATGCTCGTGCGTCCGCAAAACCTCGAGGAACTGGCATTCCGCCCCGTTTCGGAGCTGTCAGCGCTGATCAAGCGACGCGCGGTCACGTCGACGGAGTTGACGCAGATGTACCTGTCGCGGCTCAAGGCGCACCAGCCCACGATCAAGGCGGTGATTTCGTTCACCGAAGAGCGCGCGTTGCGGCAGGCGAAGGCGGCCGACGAGGACATCGCGCGCGGCAAATATCGGGGACCGCTGCACGGGATCCCATGGGGCGCGAAGGACCTGCTCGCGGTGAAGGGCTATCCGACCACGTGGGGCGCAGGACCCTTCCGCGACCAGGTCATCGATGAAGATGCAACGGTTGTAAAGCGACTCGACGAGGCGGGCGCGGTCCTCGTGGCCAAGCTGTCGTTAGGCGAGCTGGCACAGGGTGATGTCTGGTTCGGACGCGGCGAGACGGACGCCGGTGCAACCGAGACCACCCGCAAGGGCTGGCGCACGCGCAATCCGTGGAACACGAAGACGGGATCGAGCGGGTCGTCCGCCGGGCCTGGTGCCGCGACCTCCGGCGGACTGGTCGGATTCTCCATCGGCAGCGAGACGCTTGGCTCGATATCGTCGCCCGCCACCATCAACGGCGTGACGGGACTGCGCCCCACCTTCGGGCGCGTGCCGCGCACCGGTGCAATGGCACTTTCGTGGACGATGGACAAACTCGGCCCCATGTGCCGGGGCGTCGAAGACTGCGCCTTCGTGCTCGACGCGATCCACGGCGCAGACGGCATGGATCCCTCGGCGCGCGATGCCGCATTCAACTGGAATGCGAACATCCCGCTCAGGACCATTCGCGTCGGCTATGTGAAGAGCGCGTTCGACCTGCCGGAGCGCAACGCGGAGAACCGCGTGCAGCATGGGACGAAGCGCTTCGACGACGCCGCGCTCGAGGCAATTCGCGGGCTGGGCGTGAAGCTCATCCCGGTCGAGTTGCCGGAGATGCCCTACAACGCGATGCGGATGATCCTTACCGCCGAAGCGGCTGCGGCGTTCGACGATCTCACCCGCTCCGGTCGCGACAAGGAACTCGTGCAGCAGGGCCCGGGTGACTGGGCCAACAGCTTCCGCATCGCGCGCTTCATCACCGCGGTCGACTATATCAACGCCAACCGTGTCCGCACGCTCGCGATGCGGAAATGGGCCGAGCTGTTCAAGACAGTGGACGTCATCGTGACTCCGACTGCGGGCGTGGGGTTCACGCAGCTCATCGCGACCAACCTGACCGGCCATCCGGCCGTCATCCTCAAGAGTGGCTTTCGCGAGGCGAACCCCGATCAGGGCGACAAGACACTGGTGCCCGTGTCACTCACTTTCCTCGGCGGCCTCTACGACGAGGCGCGACTGCTGGCCGTGGCGCGGGCGTATGAGCAGGCAACCGAGTGGCACCGACGACATCCTGCACTGTAGACGCGAGTACGACGAGTGACTAACACGAGTGACGACGAGTCACTCGTGCTCACTCGTGTTAGTCACTCGTCCTATTTCTTTACCTGTCCAATGACGACGGTGACGTTGTCTGTCCCTCCGCGCTCCAGCGCCAGATCCACCAGCTTGCGACATGCCGCTTCAGCACCGAGGCCTTCGCGCATGGTCTGATGGATTTCGTCGTCGCTCACGTGCTTGGTCAGCCCGTCCGTGCAGAGCAGCGTCACGTCACGGGCATCGCAGTCCGTGACGATGATTTCCGGCGCGATCTCGCTCGCGCCCACGGCGCTCCACAACACATGCTTCAGCGCCGATGCGTCGGCGACCTCGCGCGTCATCGCGCCCGCTTCAACCATCACCTCGGCCATCGTCTGGTCGGTGGTGAGCCGTTCGAACGAGTCACCGCGCAGGCGATAGAAACGGCTGTCGCCTACATGGAGCACGAACGCGCGAGGCCAGAAGGCCGCGTACATCGTGAGCGTCGTGGCCTGTCGCTCCATCGAGTCGTGGTCCGATGCAGCGACGAGTGCCTTGTGTGCGCGCAACACCGCCTGCTTCAGGTGCTCCACCGCCTCCGCCTCGCGCGTCATCGCCATGTCCGAGCAGACCTCGGTGGCGTGCAGCAGATGCTGCGAGACTTCGCTCAAGGCGTGCGCGCTGCCTTCGGCCGCTGACGCCTGTCCGCCCACGCCATCGGCGACCAGCAGGATGAAGCCGCGGGATTCGGTTTCGCGGGGGCCGACGTCCCCCGGCAGGCTCGTCGCATGCACCCGGAGGATGCGGTGAAA
>JBKJKH010000035.1:0-2945 GCA_046597595.1 Gemmatimonadaceae bacterium | reverse complement strand
ACAGAATCCTGGCAGCGTGTCTTTCACATGATGTCCGACCTGTCGCGCTGGGATTTGCCTGAAGTGGAGGTCGAGCAGTACCTGGGGCGGTCGTTCGACTTCATAGTGGACTTCCTGCGACGCTGGGACACGTCGGAGCCGTTCGCGCTGGACCCCTCAGGTGACGAACCCCTGCGCAACGCGAAGCGTGTGCGCCGGGCCGCGCTGTGGCGCGGCGGCGAGCGTGCGGCCGAAGAAGATGCCGTGGCCCGGTTCGGCCTGCCGAAATCCGCGCTCCGCTTCTCGGCGGGTCTGGCCGAGCCGCTCTACGCGCCGGTCAGGGTGAGTTAGGCGCTGCGCGCCGCAAGGACGGCATTCACTTTCTTCGGATCCGCGCTGCCCTTCGACTTCTTCATCACAAGGCCCACCAGGACGCCCTGGAGTTTTTTCTCGCCCGCGAGAAACCGTTGGGCTTCAAGCGGGTGGTCGGCGAAGACTTCGTCGACCCAGACCGCGACCTGCGCCTCATCTCCCACCTGCAGGAGCTTCTCATCGGCCGCGATCTGCGCCGGAGGCAGTCCAGTCTCGAGCATCTTCGCAAAGATGACCCGAGCCGCGGTGCGACTCACGTAGTTATCGCCGACGAGCCGGATCAGGTTGGAGAGGTCGTTTGGCCGGATGGGGAATGTGGCGAGATCGCCGCCCGTGGCATTGAGGGCCTGGGAGACTTCGCCCATCACCCAGCTCAGGGCGGCGCGCGGATCCCCCGAGTTGCGCGCGGTCTGCTCGAAGTAGTCGGCAAGGCGGATGTTCGCCGTGAGCAGCTCCACCTCGCGCGGCTCGAGCTTCAGGTCGCTCGCGAGACGGGCGCGTCGCGCCGTCGGGAGTTCGGGGAGGAGTGCTCTCTGCTCCTCGATCCACTGCTGTTTCAGGATCAGTGGCGGAAGGTCCGGCTCGGGGAAATACCGGTAGTCGTGACTTCCTTCCTTCGTCCTGCTGGGACGTACCTCGGCGCGCGCGCCATCCCAGAGCATCGTCTGCTGCAGCACGGTCTCGCCACGCTCCAGCATCCCGCACTGCCGGACCCACTCGGATTCCAACGCGCGCTCCACACCGGAAAACGAATTCATGTTCTTGACCTCGGTCTTTGTCCCGAGTTTCGTTTCGCCCGCGAGACGTGCACTGACGTTCGCATCCACGCGGAGGCTTCCCTCCTCCATGCTCACGTCGCTGACACCGGTGAATTCAAGGATCTGCTTCAGCGTGCGGAGGTATGCGCCCGCTTCTGCGGACGCGCGCATGTCTGGTTCGCTGACAATCTCGATGAGCGGGACGCCCGCGCGGTTGAGGTCCACCGCTGTCGCGCCCGCGAACCGGTCGTGAATCGACTTTCCCGCATCCTCTTCCATGTGGACCCGGGTGATGCCGATCGCGAGTGGAGTGCCGCCGCGGGACAGGCCAATCTCGAGCTTTCCGTTCGTGGCGAGCGGACGATCGAACTGCGAGATCTGGTAGCCTTTGGGAAGATCCGGGTAGAAGTAATTCTTCCGCGCGAAGATCGAGACCGGATGCACGGTGCAGCCGAGTGCGATGGCGGCACGCACCGCCAACTCCACCGCCGCCCCGTTCAGGACAGGCAGCGCCCCCGGTAACGCCAGGCACACCGGGCACGTGTTGACGTTGACCGGTGCACCAAACTCCGCCGAGCAATTGCAGAACGCTTTCGTCCGCGTCTTGAGTTGCACGTGGACTTCAAGCCCAACCACCATTTCGAACCGCGCCGAGAGCTCCTTCACGCGGTCCGGGCCAGGTGTGACGGGGGCGCTCATGCCATCACCTCGCCGCCGAGGGCCCGCTCCAACGCGAAGGCGGCGCGGAACATGGTGCGCTCGTCGAAGTGCGCGGCGATCACCTGCCCGCCGACGGGAAGGCCACCCACCCTGCCAATCGGGATGGACATCGCCGGAACTCCGGAAAGATTTGCCGTCGCCGTGAAAATGTCGCTCAGGTACATCTCATACGGATCCGACTTCGCGCCGAAGGCAAACGCCGGCCCCGGCGTCGTGGGCGTAAAGAGCACGTCCACGCCAGACGCAAAGACTTTCTGGAAATCCTCGGTGATCAGCGCGCGGACGCGCTGCGCCTGCTTGTAGTACGCGTCGTAATAGCCTGCCGACAGCACGTAGGTGCCGAGCAGGATGCGCCGCGTGACTTCGGCGCCGAATCCGCGGGAGCGCGTCGCGTCGTACATCGCGCGCAGCCCATCGCCTTCGATCCGCAGGCCGTACCGCACGCCGTCAAATCGCGCCAGGTTGGAGGAGGCCTCAGCCGGCGCGATGATGTAGTACACCGGAATCGCGAGCTCCGTATGCGGCAGTGAGACGTCGCGAATCTCGGCGCCTAACGAGCGAAACCGTTCGAGCGCCGCATCACACTTCGCGCGCATCCCCGCATCCAGCGAGGCCGGGAAATACTCCTTCGGTACCCCGATGACGAGTCCGGCCGCTGGGTCATTGGCAGCATCCCGGTAGTGAGGGACCGGCATCTCGAGCGTCGTGGCATCGTAAACATCGCGGCCGGCGACCACTTCCAGCACGCGAGCGGCGTCATCCACCGAGCGGCCAAACACGCCTATCTGGTCGAGCGAGGACGCAAACGCGACGAGTCCATAGCGGCTCACGCGCCCGTACGTCGGCTTCACGCCAACCACACCGCAGAACGCGGCGGGCTGTCGGACGGATCCGCCGGTATCGGTGCCCAGCGCCGCGGGTACCAAGCCAGCGGCAACCGCTACTGCGCTACCCCCGCTGGACCCGCCGGGAACACGCTCCATGTCGTAGGGGTTACGGGTGACTCCGAACGCCGAGAACTCGGTCGAGGAACCCATCCCGAACTCGTCAAGGTTCGTCTTCGCCACGATGACGGCGCCGGCGTGACGCACACGAGCGACGACGGTGGCCTCGTAT
>JBKJKH010000595.1:0-6711 GCA_046597595.1 Gemmatimonadaceae bacterium | reverse complement strand
GGCGACTGGAAAGCCGTTCGCCCACGTGTGGTGCCACGGGGGCTTCCTGCAGGTGGAAGGTGCGAAGATGGCGAAGCGGATCGGGAACGTGTGGAACATCGCGGATGTGCGCGCTGCTTCCATTTCGCCGGCGGCGATCCGGCACTTCATTTTCACCACGCATTACCGGAAAGAACTCAACCTCGTGAGCGAGGCGCTCGAAGGGTCGATGGAGGCGGTACGGCGGGTGGGGGATTTCGCCGAGCGCCTGGCCGAGGCCTCTGGTGGCACGCCCGAGCTCGCTGCGGCTGCCGAGGCGCTGGAGAACGAGATGCGGTCTGCGCTGTTCGACGACCTGAATGCTCCGGAAGCGTTGGCGGCCGTGTTCACGTTTATCCGGAGGGCGAATGCCGAGCTCGACCGTCGCGGGACGGATGCGGCGGCCCTGGCGCGTGCGCGCGCGGCGTTTGCCTCCGTCAACGGCGTGCTGGACATCGTCCCCGATCGCGGCGGGGTGGACGAGGCGCTCAGTGCGTGGGTGGAGGAGCGTCTGGTTGCGCGGCGCAACGCGAGGGCCGGGCGTGATTTCGCGGAAGCGGATCGTATCCGTGACGAGCTGGTCGGCCGTGGGATCGCGATCGAGGACACCCCCGACGGGACGCGCTGGAAGAGCAGCCGGTAGCTGCCACAACTGCTTTCCCCTCAATCGCTTGACACCCGCTCGCGACCTGCTTATGCTACGGGTCTCGCGCAAAAAATCGTCGTCGCTGACGTAGCTCAATTGGCGGAGCAGCTGATTTGTAATCAGCAGGTTGCGAGTTCGATTCTCGCCGTCAGCTCTGGTGGGGCGAAATCGGATGGGTGATCAAGTGCGAGTTGCGTCGTGGGTAGCAGGGCAAGGGACGCAGATGTCTTCGGTGGGGTGGCCGAGTGGCTAAAGGCAGCAGACTGTAAATCTGCCGGGCTAACGCCCTACGAAGGTTCGAACCCTTCCCCCACCATTGCGAAGGATTGCGAAGGAGCAGGGGAACACACCGCGGGAGTAGCTCAGTTGGTAGAGCGCTAGCCTTCCAAGCTTGATGTCGCGGGTTCGAGTCCCGTCTCCCGCTCTGCTGGTGCTCGTGTTCGTGATGGGCAGGTGCAATCGAAGTTGCTGACGTAGCTCAGTTGGTAGAGCACACCCTTGGTAAGGGTGAGGTCATCGGTTCAATCCCGATCGTCAGCTCTGGATAGAAAAACGCCGCGCTTTGTCCATGCCCCTGGGGGACGAAACGCGGCGCGTCGGCCTGCATACGAGCGGGCCGCCGAGTGGACCGACCTGACTAGAGCCAGCAATGCCGCGCGACAAAATCATTCTCGCCTGTAGCGAGTGCAAGAACCGGAACTACTTCACCACGAAGAACAAGCGCCTGCATCCTGAGCGCGTCGAGTGGAAGAAGTATTGCCCGCGTTGCAACAAGCATCAGCTCCACAAGGAAACGAAGTAAATGGCGACCGACGTCGCGACGACCGGGCCGAACCCCGTCAAGAAAGGGGTGGGCGGGGTCGTGCAGTTTTATCACGAAGTCATCACCGAGCTCAAGAAGGTCACCTGGCCCGACAAGGTCCAGGTGCGCCAGCTGTCGGTGGGCGTCATCGTGATCTCGCTGTTCGTGGGCGCGATCATCGCCATCATGGACGTCATCCTGCAGCAGGTGCTCGTGCGCTGGGTGCCCGCCTTGTTCGGGGGCTGAGGATGGACCATCGCTGGTACGCCATCCAGACAACCTCGGGGCACGAAAACAAGGTGAAGACGCTCGTCGTGCGGAAGATCGAGCAGGACACCCACCCGGCAGACGAGAAGCTCATTCGCCAGGCGCTCGTGCCGACGCAGGATGTTGTCGAGATCAAGAACGGCAAGAAGGTGACAGTCGAACGGAAGTTGTATCCCGGATACGTGCTCGTGGAGATGCTGATGAATCAGGACTCCATCCACGTGATCAACGGCATACAGGGCGTGATCAAGTTTGTCGGTCACGACCGCCTTCCGCAGCCGCTGCGCCCGGACGAAGTGAACCGTTTGCTCGGCGTCGCTGACGAAGCAGAAGCAACGGCGCCGAAAGAGGAGATTCCATTCCTCATCGGGCAGGCGGTGGCAATCACGGAAGGGCCGTTCACCGATTTCAACGGCACGGTCGAAGAAGTGATGCCGGACAAGGGGAAGGTGCGCGTGTCGGTCAGCCTGTTCGGCCGGCCCACAAGCGTCGAGCTCGACTACTTGCAGTTGAAGGGGTACTGACCGGCGATTGAGCCGGGGCCCTTGCGCGGGGCGGCCGCAATTGCGGCGAGAAGCGCACCGTCGGATACCACAACGACGCTAATCACACCGTGGGAGTCAGCCCGGCACCATGCCAGCGGGAAAAGTTTCCCCGCTTGGAGCGCGTCCGGGCCACGCACGCCTCAGGAGACACATGGCAAAGAAGGTCACCGGATTCGTCAAGCTGCAGATCCCTGCAGGCAAGGCGACACCGGCCCCGCCCGTGGGTACTGCCCTCGGACCGCAGGGAATCAACATCATGGCGTTCTGCAAGGAGTTCAACTCCCGCACGCAGGGCCAGGATACGATTCTCCCGGTCGAGGTCACGATCTTCGCGGACAAGTCCTTCACTTTCATCCTCAAGACACCGCCAACCGCGGTGCTCCTGAAGAAGGAAGCAGGACTGGAAAAAGGGTCGGGTCAGCCCAACCGTAACAAAGTCGGCACCGTCACCAAGGCGCAGGTCAGGAAGATCGCCGAGTTGAAGATGCCCGACCTCAATACCGAGTCTCTCGAGTCGGCGATGGCGATGGTTGCCGGTGCCGCACGCTCGATGGGTCTGGAGGTGAAGGACTGATGCCCATGCACGGGAAGCGGTTCCGGAATGCCGCGGAGAAAGTGAACCGCGATTCCACCTACCAGGCTCGCCAGGCGCTCGAACTCGTGAAGAGCTCCGCCACCGCGAAGTTCGATGAGACGGTCGAGGTCGCAGTGCGCCTCGGCGTCGATCCGCGACATGCGGATCAGGTTGTTCGCGGAACCGTCGTACTTCCGGCGGGAACCGGAAAGTCCGTTCGCGTGCTCGTCATCGCGGTCGGTGACAAGGCGCGCGAAGCAGAAGCGGCCGGCGCCGATTTCGTCGGCAACGAGTACGTACAGAAGATCAAGGACGGCTGGCTCGACTTCGACGTCATGATCTCCACGCCCGACCAGATGGGACAGGTTGGACAGCTGGGCCGCGTGCTCGGTCCGCGTGGACTCATGCCGAATCCGAAGGCGGGCACCGTGACGTTCGATGTCGGTCGCGCCGTTCGCGAGGTCAAGGCCGGCAAGATCGAGTTTCGCGTCGACAAGGGCGGCAACGTGCACGCGCCCATCGGCAAAGCCTCGTTCGAGCTGGATGCGCTCGAGACGAACTTCTCCGCGCTGATGGACCAGCTGGTCCGGTCCAAGCCGCCTGCTGCAAAGGGCGTGTACGTCCGCAACGTCGCTGTTTCGAGCACCATGGGGCCAGGCGTGCTCGTGGACACCACGCCTTACCGCTAGGAGACGAGACATGAAGCGTACCGACAAGGAACAGCTTGTCTCCGAGCTGAAAGACAAGATCAAGGGCGCGACAGCGCTCTACTACACCGATTTCACCGGGCTCAACGTGAAGCGGATGACCGAGCTGCGCCGCCGTCTGCGGAGGGCGGGCGTGGAGTACGTGGTCATCAAGAACTCGCTCGCACTGCGCGCGGTGAATGAGAGCGGGCTGATGGGTGAGCGCCTGCGCGGTCCCACCGGGGTCGTGCTGGCGAAGGACGCCGTCGTCGCTGCGAAGCTGCTGACCGACTTCGCAAAGGAGAACGACCAGAAGCCGGCCGTGAAGGGCGGCATGTTCGATGGCCAGCGCATCGATTCCGCGCAGGTGAAGAAGCTGGCATCGATGCCATCGCGCGAGCAGATGCTCGCCGAGCTCGGCGCAGGACTCATGTCACCGATGGCGGGTTTCGTCGGCGCCATGAACGGACTGCTGTACATGACGGTGGGTGCCCTCGAGGCGCTCAAGACGCAGCGCGAGGGCGCTGCTGCATAAATCCAGGCGTTCGCCTGATTACACGCCCCAGCGCGTAGCGCCTGGGTTTACTCACGGAGAATTCGAGAAATGGCTACCGACACCAAGCTCAGCAAGGACGAGATCCTCGACGCGATCGGCAACATGAGCGTGTTCGAGCTCGCAGAGCTCATCGAGACGTTCAAGACGAAATTCAATGTCACCATCGCCGCTGCCCCGGTGGGCGGTGCGGCTCCAGCCGGCGGCGCCGCGGCTCCGGCCGTGGAAGAGCAGACGGAATTTGATGTCGTGCTCGTCGACGCAGGCGCGAAGAAGATTCAGGTCATCAAGGTCGTGCGTGAGCTGACCGGCCTCGGCCTGAAGGAAGCGAAGGACCTCGTGGACGGCGCACCGCAGACGGTGAAGGCCGGCGTCACGAAGGACGAGAGCGCGGCCGTCAGGGCCAAGCTCGAAGAGCAGGGCGCGAAAGTCGAAGTGAAGTAGGGCAGGAAGAAGCCCGCAGTCCGCAGTCCGGAGCTATCGCGGACTGCGGATTTCGGTCTTCGAACTCCCGGCAGGTCATCAGTCTCAGCCCAGGCCAAAGCGCATGCCCGATACGATCAAACAGATTTCGTTCGCCAAGCTGGACCAGGGGATGGAAATGCCACATCTCCTCGACATCCAGACGCGGGCCTTCGAGGCCCTGCTCCAGCTCGACGCCGCCTCCCAGGAGCGCGAAGACGTCGGACTCGAGCGGGTCTTCAAGGACCTGTTTCCCATCACGGACGTCCACGAGAACTTCTCTCTCGAGTTCAAGCGCTACGCGCTCGGTGAACCCAAGTACACCGTCGAGGAGTGCATCGAGCGCGACATGACCTACTCTGCACCGCTCAAGGCCACGCTGTCATTGCGTGTCTTCGAGGAGCAGATGGGAGAGAAGCGCCTCAAGAACGAGATCGAGAAGGAGGTCTATCTCGGCGAGCTGCCCCTGCTCACCGGGCTTGGCACCTTCGTGATCAACGGTGCCGAGCGGGTGATCGTCAGCCAGCTCCATCGCTCGCCGGGAGTCGTGTTCGAGGAGAGCACGCACCCCAACGGCCAGCGGCTGATCTCGGCGCGCATCATTCCGTTCCGCGGGTCGTGGGTCGAGTTCACGGTCGACATCCACGACGTGATCTACGTGCACATCGACAAGAAGAAGAAGTTCCCCGCCACCGCGCTCCTCCGCGCGTTCGGCTACGGGAACAACCGCGACATCCTGCGGCTCTTCTTCGCCGAGCGCGAACTCGACCTCACGAAGAAGCGTGAGAGTCGCACGGACGTGCGTGAAGTCATCGGCGCGATCGTCGCCGAAGACATCTCGCTGGCCGGTGAATCGCACGATCCCGAAGCGCCCAAGCTCAAGACGAAGAAGGCGCGTGCCGAACGCGAACGCGCCGAGTCCGAGATGCTGGTGCGGGAGGGCGACGAGCTGACGGAAGAAGTGCACAATCGCCTCCGCCGCCTCGGCATCGACAAGCTCAAGGTCTTCGCCTCGTACATGAGCGTCGACCTGCGCGACGAGCAGGACGCCGCCGAGCGCGGCGAGCGCCCGGCGCGCCGCGTCATCGCGCGCGATGTCGTGGACGCCGAAGGCGAGGTCCTGGCCGACAAGGGCCAGAATCTCTCCGACACGCTGACGCGCAAGCTGCTGAAGGCCGGCATCATCAAGGTGAGCGTATTCGTCACCTCGGGCCGCGCCGAGTCGATGCTGATCCGGAACACGATCCAGAAGGACCCCACGAAGGAACGTCCGAACAACGCCAAGGACGACTGGACGCCGGAACACGAGGCATTGAAGCAGATCTACTCGCTGCTCCGTCCGGGCGACGCGCCGAACAAGGAAACCGCGCGCCAGGCGCTCGAGCGCCTGTTCTTCTCGCCGAAGCGCTACGATCTCGGCCGCGTCGGCCGGTACAAGATCAACCAGCGCCTCGGCCTCGATACGGCGGCGAACAACACGGTCCTCACGAAGGAAGATTTCGTGGCGATCATCCGCTATCTCGTGGAACTCCACGAGGGTCGCGGTCACGTCGATGACATCGATCATCTCGGTAATCGCCGCATCCGCTCAGTCGGTGAGTTGATCGCCAATCAGTTCTCCGTCGGCCTCTCGCGCATGGCGCGGCTGGTCAAGGAGCGCATGTCGATCAACACGGATCCCGAGAAGATTTCGCTCGACGATCTCGTCAATGCGCGCACGGTCAGCGCGGTGATCCAGGCCTTCTTCGGATCGTCGCAGTTGTCCCAGTTCATGGACCAGACGAACCCGCTCGCCGAGCTGACGCACAAGCGTCGCCTGTCGGCGCTCGGACCGGGTGGCCTGACGCGCGAACGCGCGGGCTTCGAAGTCCGCGACGTGCACTACTCGCAGTACGGCCGCATGTGTCCGATCGAGACACCGGGAGGCCCGAACATCGGTCTGATCACGTCGCTCGCGTGCTACGCACAGGTCAACGACCTCGGCTTCATCGAGACGCCGTACCGTGTCGTCAAGAACGGCAAGGTGACCGACCAGCTTGCGTGGCTGGATGCGAACAAGGAAGAAGAGTCGATCATCGCGCAGGCGAACTCGCGTCTCAATGAAGACGGGACGTTTGTCGACGAGCTGGTGCTGTGCCGCCAGCGCGGCGACGTGCCG
>JBKJKH010000396.1:0-2865 GCA_046597595.1 Gemmatimonadaceae bacterium | reverse complement strand
CTGTGGTAGAAAGCGATCGCCCACTATCACGAACTGAACGTCCCAGAAGTCCGTGTACGCGTTGGTGTCGCCCGGTACAACGTCCACGATGTTGTGTTGCTCGCGCACGAACGCCGGGCCGTCCGCGCCGAGGGACTTCACCGCTGCATAGATCGGGGCGGACGCAACGTCCGTGACGCCAAAGTCCATGTAGCGAACCGCCACGCCCCGATACCATCCACTCTGCAGTGCGCGACCGGTGGAGTCCTCAGCGAGAAACGAACCTGCCGGGAGGATCGGCAGGTTGACGTGCACGCGTCGCACGAGAAAGCGCGCCTCGCCGCGCAGCACCATGGTGGTCGCGACACGCGCATCGCGAATCGCACCCGCGCGCGCCACATCCGGCAGCAACAGATATTGCACGAGCCAGACGCCACTGTACGGGCCAACGCCCGGCAGCGTGGAAAAGATGGGCCGCGCACCGGGAATGAGCCGCGGTGCCCCAGCCGTATCCGACGCGCTGACCGGAATTGTCACGGTTCCCGTCGCGCGGTCGACGACGCCGATGTCGTAATAGGTGATCGGCTGGCCGCGAACCCACCCGTGGCGGAGCGCAAGTTCGCGAGCGAACTGTGGCCCGAGCTCGGCAAGCGCGCCCTGCTCCGCAGCGGACAACGCAGTCCTCCCTTGTGCCGAGGCAGATGCCAGCGGCAAGGCGAGCACAGCCATAAAAACCCTCAGGCCTGACATCTGCACTTTGGGAGTCTGGATCATCAACGGATCGAAGAAGATGTCGTTCGCCAGAAAGATTGCTCCCACGCAAGTGGTTGCTGGTATCGTCGCTGCCTTGCTGCTGAGTGCGAACCCGCTGCAGGCACAGAATTACTTCGGCAGGAACAAGGTCCAATATGAGACCTTCAGCTGGCAGAAATTGCCAGCTGAGCATTTTGATGTCTACTTCTATCCTGCGGAAGAGGAAGTCGCTCGCGATGCGGCGCGCATGGCCGAGCGGTGGTATACGCGCCATTCGGCGCTTCTCAGTCACACCTTCCAGCGATTCCCGCTGATCTTCTACGCGGATCATCCCGACTTTCAGCAGACGAACGTCATCAGCGGGCAGCTGACGGAGGGCACGGGCGGTGTCACTGAAGGGCTCCGGACCCGGGTGATCATGCCCTTCACCGGGTCGTATTCGGACAACGATCACGTGCTCGGCCATGAACTCGTGCACGTGTTCCAGTACGACATCGCGCGCAATCCCCGCTTCGGAGGCCTGCAGTCTCTGGGGCAGCTGCCGCTGTGGCTGGTGGAAGGCATGGCTGAATATCTGTCGCTCGGGCGCAATGACCCGCTGACGGCGATGTGGCTGAGGGACGCCGCGTTGCGGAACGACCTGCCAACGATCAAGCAGCTGACGCGTGATCCGAAGTACTTCCCCTACCGTTACGGCCAGGCACTCTGGGCCTACGTCGGCGGGAAGTGGGGCGACCAGGCGATTGCGCAGGTCTATGCGTCGTCGCTCCGCGTTGGATTCGAGAAAGCCATCCTGCGCGAACTTGGTGTCAGTGCCGATTCGCTGAGCAAGGAGTGGATCGCGCGCATTCGCGCGGATTATACGCCGTCGATCACCGGCCGCACGCTGCCGCAGCAGGCGGGACGTCTTGTGCTCGGTCAGGGGAAGAAGACCGGCGACATGAATCTCTCGCCATCGCAGAGTCCCGACGGGAAACTTGTCGCGTTCTTCTCGCGGCGCGGGGTGTTCAGCGTTGATCTCTACGTGGCAGATGCGACGACGGGCAAAGTCGTGAAGCGCCTCACGAGTCCGGCGACCGACCCGCATTTTGATGCGGTAAGCTTCCTGTACACCGCAGGCGCCTGGAGCCCGGACAGCCGGAAAATTGCCTACGTCGTCTATGCCGGCGGCGATCAGGAAATCGCGATCACGGACGTGGCGAGCGGGCGCATCGAGCGTCGCATCCACGCGAAGGAAATCAGTGCGATCAGCACCGTTGCATGGAGTCCGGATGGCAACTCGCTCGCGATCGCGGGGATGTCGGGGGGCAAGAGTGACCTTTTTCTTTACGACCTCACGACACGTGGGGTGCGACGCCTGACGAATGACCGGTATGCCGAGCTGCATCCAACATTTTCGCCGGACGGGCGCACGCTTGCCTTCGCCACTGATCGCGGCGAGGAAACGCGATTCGACCTGCTGGCGTTCGGCAAGATGCGCCTTGCACTCGCGGAAGTCGCGAGCGGGAGCGTACGACTGCTCGCGGCAATACCCGGCTCGAAAATGATCAACCCGCAGTGGACTCCCGATGGTCGTTCCCTGCTGTTCATATCGGATCGCGGTGGATTCAGCGACATGTACCGCATGGAGGTCGCGAGCGGTGCCCTGAGCCAGGTGACGAACCTCGCAACGGGAATCAGTGGGATCTCGGCCAACTCGCCGGCAATCTCGGTAGCGTCCAATGGACGCGTCCTGTTCAGCGTGTTCGAGAATCAGGGCTACAGCGTGTTCTCGCTCGACGGCGCGCAGACAACGGGATCACCGCTCGAATCGATGGTCGTCACGGACCTCTCGCGCATGCCTAATCCCGCGCTCCTGCCACCGATCAGTGCCGCCGGGCGGGGCCAGATCACGCAGGCGCTCGTCGATGCGCGGACGGGCTTGCCGACGGGCGACACCTTGAAGGCCGAGAAGTACCGGGCGCGCCTGATGCTCGAAGGACTTGGGCAACCGTCGATCGGCGTCGGCACGAGTCCGGTCGGCACGCAGGTAGGCGGAGGCGTCTCGGCATACTTCGGCGATTTGTTAGGCAATCGCAGCCTGGGGGCAACGCTGCAGGCGCAGGGGGAGTTGAAGGATATTGGCGGGCAGGT
>JBKJKH010000150.1:0-2770 GCA_046597595.1 Gemmatimonadaceae bacterium | reverse complement strand
GATCTCGGGTGCCGGCGCGGAGGATGATCGGTTCACGACCCTCCCCGTGGCACGTCTCCGCTTTCTGGGTGCGCCCTGGGTGCGGCGGAGCGATCGTCCGTTGCGCGGCATCGCCGGCGCTGAGACCTCGCCCGGATTCGTGGCCGCCTCCGTTATCGGCACGCAGGACCGCGATTCGCTCGGCTTGAACTACCAGTCTCCTCCCGGCGTCAGCGACGAACCGGATGTGCGACGCACCGGTCTCGAGACTGGACGTGTCGTCATCAACGAAAGCTCGCTGCGCCTGCTCGCGGGAGGGCTCCAGCCACTCGATCGCGCCGAGGCGTTTTACCGGTTCCCCGAGGGGCAGAAAAGCTTCCTGACGTATCGCGAGTTGCGACTCTGGGCGCGTGGTCGCGGCCGCGGCTGGGGCACGGGTGGTGAACTGAACTTCTTCGTGAAGGTCGGGCGCGACGAGAACAATTTCTACCTCTATCGCACACCGGTGAACGCGGGTGAAGGTGCCGCCGCGTGGCTGCCTGAGGTGCGCGTGAACCTCGAGCGGTTCCACGCCCTGCGCGCCCGGCTGGAGAACGCCATTGCGGGCCGTGGTGATTCCGTCTCGTGCAGTGGTGTGGATTCGATGCTCGTGGCTCGCGCCGCGCTTCCGGTAGGGTCGGGGTTCGGCCGGCACGCGGCCTGTGAGGATGGCTACATCGTGTACTCGGCTGATCCGCTTGCGGCTGCGCCGAATCTCGCGGCTGTGCAGGAGATGTCTGTCGGCATGGTGCGCGTGGATGTCGGTGGTCCGCCCATCCTGGCGAGCGATACGATGGAGGTCTGGGTCGACGACATTCGCCTCGCCAGCGTCGTCGCCGACGCAGGATTCGCCGGCCAGATCGGTGCGACACTGTCCGCGGGGGATCTGGGTGACCTGCGCGTGAATCTCGTCCGGCGTGATCCGCGATTCCGTCAGCTGGCCGAGGCACCGACGTTCCTCGATGACGCGGCGGTCGATATCGGGAGCGTCATTCGACTCGATCGCTTCCTGCCTGCCGGCGCCGGGCTCGCGATGCCGTTGACGGTGCAGCACACGTCTACGGCGACGGATCCGTATTTCGTGTCCCGCTCCGACCTTCGTGGCGACGCGGTGCGCGATCTTCGCACGCCGCGATACTCTTCCTCGAGCATCGCGCTTTCGGTACGCACGGCACGAGCCGGCGGGAGTGCGACGTTCCTTCAGACCCTGCTGGATCACGTCGGCGCGACGGCCACGTTCGACCGGCTGTCCTCGCGCAGCGAGTACCAGAAGGGAGGGTCCTCGCGGCTCACGCTCGGCGTCGAGTATCTCCGGACCATGACGGAGCCGCAGCTGATGCCAACGGTGCGGTTGTTCAGCGCGGTGGTGCGCGCGGACGACGATCGCACGTCGTTCATCCTGCCCGCCGCGACGACGACGAGCATCGGTGCGACCGTCGCGGGGCGCGACAGGCTGTGGCGGAGCGGCGGTTCGCTCGAGTTGCGGCCGGCCCGGTACGCGAGCCTGCGTTGGAACGCCACCACCGTGCGCGACCTGCGCCGGTTCGATCGCAATACGCTTTCCGGCTTCACTGCCAATGAGGCACGTGACCGCGTGCTCGGCATGAATGCGGGACTCGAGCGCGAACGGCTGATGCAGGGGACGGCTGCGTTTACGCCGACGATCCGGCCCTGGCTTCGAGCGACGTTCGAGGGGAGCAGTTCGTACGGCGTCGTGCGTGATCCGTCGTCGCGCATCGTTGTGAGCAGTGATTCGTCGTTTCCCGTTGATGGCCTCGTCAACGGCGCTGCGTTCGGTCTCGATGCACTCAACACGCTGCGACTTCCCAATCGGTTGACGGGGTCCCGGCAGGGAATCGCGGGCCTGGGATTCGAAGCGGCGCGCTTCGCCGCGCCGGCCGACTCCGGTATGCGTGTTCGCCTCCTGCGCGCGCTGCAACCGCTCGAGGTGTCGGTGGTGCGAACGCAGCTGACCGCGTTCGACGCGGTGGCAACGTCTGCGCCCGTGCTCGTGCAGCTGGGACTGGGAGCGACCGGTCACTACCGCGAGATGGCGGGACGCGATGCGGCGTCAGCGTCCGATGCCACCACGGTCTCGCTTGGGGGAGGCGTGGCGTTGCCGTATGGCTTCTCGCTCGCGAACCGTATCTCCGGCCTCGAGGGCACTTCATGGGCGGCGCGATTTGATGGGTCGCCCGTCGAAGTGCGCACGCGACAGACGACGCTTCCTGACCTCGCTGCACGATGGCTGCTCCGCTCCGGCGCCGGTCCGCTGGCCTCGGGAAGCGCGAGTGCGCGACTGCTGCACACGCGGCAGGCGATCCTGTCTCCCTTCCTGGGCGCGGGGGGTGAAGACGAGCGTATTGCGCGCGGCTGGCGATATCCGATTCAGGCGTCGTTGCAGTGGGCGGTTCCACGCGGACTCACCACGTCCGCGGGCTACACACGCTCGCGGCGCATCGATAGCCTTCCAGGCAGTGTGCTGCGCTCGTCAGGGTCGGAAGTGAGCGCGGATATCGCGCGTGCCTTCCGGGCACCGCGACGCTGGGGACTGCGCGGCGACATTCGATCCCGTCTTGGCTGGCAGGAGAGCTACGGGGAGAGTTTTGTGTCGGTGAATGGGTCATCGGCCGCGGAGATTCGCTTGACGGTCAATGGTCGTCGTTCGGCGACGCTCAGTGCCGACGCCGATCTCGCGGAGAACCTGACGTTCACGCTGCAGGGCTCGCACATTCTCAGCTTCGACCGCAAC
>JBKJKH010000070.1:0-8377 GCA_046597595.1 Gemmatimonadaceae bacterium | reverse complement strand
TTTCGATCTCGCGGGCGCAGAGATGGGCAATCCCGCGTCGGCCCACGCGGCGGCCTTTCGCCACGCACTCGAACACGGCATGCAATGCACCTGCCACGCGGGAGAGGGAGACGGGGCGAGCTCTGTTCGTGAAGCGCTCTACGCATGCGGCGCGCACCGCATCGGTCATGCAACACGCCTCGCCGAGGATCCCGAGCTTGTCGAGGACGTCGCCCGCAAGCGTATTCCGCTGGAAATTTGCCTGACGAGCAACGTGCAGACACGCGCGGCAGAATCGTACGAGACGCATCCGCTCCGCGCCTACTTCGACCAGGGCCTCGCGGTCGTGCTCAACACGGACAACCGCCTCATGAGCGGCGTGAGTCTCACCGACGAATACGTCCGTGCCGCCGAGCATCTCGACTTCAGCATCGCTGAACTCTGTACCATTGCCCGCACGGGCTTCGAGAGCGCCTTTTTGCCTGACGACGAGCGCGCACGCTTGCTCGCGACCGTATTGCCCGAGATTGACGCCATCGCGAAGGGGAGCGCGACATGAACGGCTTTGGGCCGACAGAAGCGCACGCGGCAGCTGACGTCATTCGCACCACCCTTGGCATTGGCGCGGAGAAACCGGTCGCGGCCATCGTCCTCGGCTCAGGGCTCGGCGGCCTCGCGAAGCGAATCGATAGTGCGAGGATGATCCCGTTCGCCGACATTCCGGGGTTCCCGATCGCGACGGTGCAGGGGCACGCCGGCACACTTGTGTGGGGCATGCTCGCCGAACGCCCTGTCGTCGCACTCGCCGGGCGCTTTCACTTGTACGAAGGGCACTCGCCCGCGCTCTCAGGCTATTCGATCCGGGTGGTCCATGCACTCGGCGCCCGCACGCTGGTAGTGTCGAATGCGGCCGGCGGGGTGCGCCGCACCTTTCAGCCCGGCGACCTCATGGTGATCGGGGATCACCTGAACCTGATGGGACACAGCCCGCTCCTCGGACCGGAGCAGGTGGGCGAAGAGCGGTTCCCGGACATGTCCGAGCCGTACGATCGCGACCTGATGAAGACGGTGTGTGACGTGGCGCTCGCGCAAGGCATCTCCCTCAGGGAAGGGATCTACGCTGGTCTACTCGGTCCGACGTACGAGACACGCGCCGAGGTGCGCATGCTCGACCGTCTTGGCGCCGATGCCGTGGGGATGTCCACTGTGCCCGAGGTCCTCGTCGCGCGCGCGCTGCAGATGCGCGTGCTCGGCATCAGTTGCATCACCAACCTCGCCTGCGGACTCTCACCCCATGCCCTCAGCCACTCGGAGGTGCTGCAAACCACAACGCGGGTAGCTGAAAACTTTGAACGTTTGGTTGAGGGCTTTATTGCGGCAATCGACGAGTGACGGACACGAGTGAGACGAGTCACTCGTGGTCACTCGTGTCTGTCACTCGTCGATTAGCGCTTGAAAATGATTGAGTGGCCCATTGCCGGAACCCAGCCCTGGCGCGCTCCGGATAGCCCGGTGCACCCAGTCGAGCGCCGCGGAAACAGCGTCCGGCAACGCGGCTCCCGATGCGAGCAGCGCAGTAATGGCCGCCGAGAGCGTACATCCCGTACCGTGGGTGCTGCGCGTTTCGATCCGTGGGTGCGAATAGCGCTTCACCTCGTGACCGTCGTAGAACACGTCGACCAGCACCGCGCTAGCAAGGTGTCCGCCCTTCACGAGCGCCGCGTGCGCGCCGAGGGTATCGACGAACCAGCGCGCGGCATGCTCCATCTCGTCAACACTGCGCACGGGCTGTCCGAACAGCAGTGCGGCCTCGTCGAGATTCGGTGTGATGATTGTCGCGAGAGGAATGAGCGCGGTGCGGATCGCTGCCACCGCATCAGGCTCGAGCAGCACGTCACCGGATGTGGCGACCATGACGGGGTCGAGCACGTAGGGCCGCAGCGCGTGCGCGCGAATTCCTGCAGCGACGGTTTCGACGATGGCGGCGGCGCCGAGCATCCCGCTCTTGATGGCATGCGGTCGAAGATCTTCGGACACCGCATCCATCTGTTCACCAACGAGCAGTGCTTCGACCGCGCTCCAGGAGCGCACGCCGATGGTGTTCTGTGCCGTGATCGCTGTGATGACCGAGGTGCCGTAGATCCCGAAGCGCATGAACGTCTTCAGGTCGGCCTGGATACCCGCGCCGCCACCAGAATCGGAGCCCGCAATCGAGAGTGCAATACGCATTACTTGAGTCGTGAGCCTTGCGTGATGAGTCGTGCGTCGAGAACCTGAGTCTTCAGTATTGAGTCGTGCGTTCGGCGAGGATGCCCACTCGTGACTCCAGGCGACTCACAACGCACCACTCAGGTGGTAGACTCACCACTCAAGACTCACGACTCAAGGGCTACTCGCCTCAATGCGCTGTTCCGCTGCTTTGACGTTGCGAAAAATACGGCAAGGGAAAAAAAGGAAACGGCCCCGGATCAAATATCCGGGGCCGCCTCCCACGATCCGTGTTTGCGACCGGCCTATTGTTGCGCCGGAAACGATCCGACTCGCCGCTTGAATGACTGGAAGTTCGGTGTATCCCGCGGGTAGTTCCCGATCTGGCTCTGCGGATACTTCGCGATCATCGCCTGCGTCGCCGTTACGCGATCCTCCTCGAGCGGATGCGTGGCGAACCACGCCTCCACGCCCGCCGGGCGCGCCTTCCGTTCCTCGATCAGCTTCTGGAACATCTGGGGAATACCAACCGGGTTGATGCGCGCACGCACAAGGTTCGCCACCCCTTCCGCGTCCGCCTCCTGCTCGTCACTCCGGCTGAACTTCGCGAACACGGCACCACCCGCAACCTGGATGCCTGCCTGTGCCGCCTGGCTGTCACAAATGCGCGTCAGCACGCACGCCAGCGTCACGCCGATGTTCGCACCCTGTGCCTTCTGCATCTGCTTCACGCTGTGACGCCTGGTCACGTGCCCAATCTCATGCCCCAACACGCCGGCGAGCTGACTGATGTTATCCATGCGGTCAATGAGACCACGATTGACATAGATGTATCCGCCAGGGACAGCGAACGCGTTAACTTCGCGGCTGTTGACGATAAAGAAGCGCCAGTCGAGGTCGGCTCGTGACGTCAAGCGGGCGAGCGAATCGCCGAGAACATTGATATAGCGATTGACCTCGGGATCGGTCATAATGGGCAACTTCTGATTGATCTGCGCGGAGTACTGCTCACCCATCGCGACCTCTTCCTGCTGTGAGACCGCGCAAGCAGCGAGCGGGAGCGCCAATGCTATGATGGCGACGAGCCTTTTCATTAGAATTTCTCCTTGAGGTGCGCCGACAAGATCGGCAATTCCTATTCCATGCGACAGATATCGCCAACCAGTTGAAGCTCTTGACCTTGGCTCGCGACCTCAAGCGTCGCAAAGCGCGCGAGCGGCAGGGACTCTTCGTGGCCGAAGGCGTCCGCGCCGTGGAGGAACTCCTGCGCTCCTCCCTCACCGTGCGGGGCGCACTCATCGCGCCCCAGCTCGAGGAAGCGCCGCGCGGACGTGCCCTTCGCGAGGCGCTCGTCGCCCGCAGCATCGAGATCACCGAAGTCGGACATCGCGAGTTCTCGAGCGCCGCCGAGACCGACTCGCCACAGGGCATCGTCGCACTTGCCGAAGCACCCCATCACGCACTCGACACGCTCAGCGTTCAGCCGGACACTCGCTTCATCGTGCTGGACGCCGTCCAGGATCCCGGTAACGTCGGTACGATCGTGCGGACCGCCGCTGCGCTCGGCGCGGCCGCCGCAATCGCCCTCCCCGGAACCGTTGACCTCTGGAATGCCAAAGTCGTGCGTTCAGCCATGGGCGCTCAGTTTCACCTCCCGGTACTTTCCTGTACCTGGGAAGCGCTTCAGGTGTTCCTTACCAACCGCACTGTTCCGCTCTGGGGTGCCGATGGAGCCGGGCAACAACTACGCAGCGAAGACGTGCCACACGGTCCGCTTGCACTCGCAGTGGGCAACGAGGGCGCGGGTTTGAGCCCCGCAGTGCGCGCCGGCGCGTCCAGACTCGTGGCCATCCCCATTTCCCCGATGACCGAGTCACTGAACGTCGCCGTCGCGACCGGCATCCTCCTCCACGCATTGCGCCCGTGAACGTTGCGTTCGTCTCGCTTGTCGCCGCGCTTTTCGGTGCCTGTTTCGGATCGTTCCTCAACGTCTGCATCGTGCGCCTGCCCGAAGGGGCGTCGGTCGTCTCACCGCCGTCACGCTGCCCCCGCTGCGGACGCGGAATCCAGTGGTCCGAAAACATTCCCGTTGCCAGCTGGCTGATGCTGCGCGGCAAGTGCGCGGGATGCGCACTGCCAATCTCGTCACTCTACCCGCTCGTCGAACTCGGTGTCGCCTTCACGTGGGGGCTCGCGTTCTGGTGGCTCGGGCCAACACTCGATGCGGTGCGCCTCTCCGTGTTCGCAACCGTCATGATCGGCGTCGCGGTCACGGATCTGCGCACGTACACGATTCCCGATGGCTTCACCGTATTCGGTCTCGTGTTTCTCGTGGCGACATCGGTCCTTGCGGCGGTACTGGACAGCGGCCGCCTCTTTGCCGGTCCCATCGACGCGATGCTCGGTGCCTGCACAGGCGCTGGTGCCATTGCGATCGCCATGTGGCTGGGTGAGTGGGCGCTCAAGCGGGAAGCCATGGGGTTCGGCGACGTGACCCTGATGGCCGTCGTAGGTGCTGCGCTGGGTCCCTCGCGATCGCTGTTGACGATCTTTCTTGGCGCACTCCTTGGCACAATCGTGTTCGTCGCCATCGTGCTCCCTCTGTCGAGCCGCCGCACCGAACCACCCATGAACGCGGATTCCTTGCGCGCCACTCCGGGCTCGGCTGACGCCACATCGCCAGTCCACCAACGCGCAGCAGGCGAACTGCCGCTCGTCCCGTTCGGTGTATTCCTTGCGCCGACAGCGGTCTGCACGCTCGTGTGGGGAGACGCGATCGTCCGCTGGTACTTCGCATTCATTACACAGTGAACGCGCGTCGTCGATGATCAAACCGCCAGACGGCGTACTCGCGCGCTTCACGCGTGACCTGACCGCGGACGCGCGTGCCGGACGGCTCGAGCCTGTGCGCTGCCGCGCCGATGAGATCGCCCGCCTGGTCGATATCCTCCTGCGCCAGGGGAAGAGCAACCCTGCCCTGGTCGGAGAAGCGGGCGTCGGAAAGACCGCTATCGTCGAGGGTCTTGCGCACCGTATTGCCGCGGACGAGGTCCCACTGGCCCTGCGCGGCACCCGCCTGCTCGCGGTGGATCACGTATCCCTGCTCGCCGGCACCACCTATCGCGGACAGTATGAGGAGCGCATCCGGGCGATTGTCGAGGAAACCACGGCATCGAACGATGTCATCCTCTTCGTCGACGAACTCCACAACCTCATTGGACAGGGCACCGCGCTCGGCGCGGCCATGGATGCGGGGAACATGCTCAAGCCCGCGCTGGTGCGCGGCGATTTCCGCGTGATTGGTGCGACTACATCATTAGAGTACGACCGCTGGGTGCGAAGCGATCCAGCGCTCGAACGTCGTTTCCAGCGCATCGAAGTCCGCGAGCTGGGCGCCGAGGAAACACTGGACATTCTCCGCGCCCGCAAGGATCGGCTCGAGCTTCACCATCACGTGGTAATCGCCGACAGCGCCCTGAGCGCCGCGGTGGATCTCACCGACCGGTACGTCCGTGACCGGCATCGCCCGGATCGGGCACTTGATGCGCTCGACGAGGCGTGTGCGCACGCGCATGCCACGGCGCGCTACTCCGATCGCGCGGAGCAGTTGATTCTGGCTCGCCGCGCCGCCAGGCGTCGCGCGAAGGCCGCGCGCTCCAATGCGCAGGATGCACCGCGCCGCCGTGGAGGCGCGACCGAGAATGTGGATCTTGGTGCTGAAGACGACGCATGGGAGCAGTTCCGGCGCGACGGCCTCGACGCGCTCCAGCGCTTTGGTGCCGGACTGGAAGCCATGTTCGCCGACACCAGCGGAGAGTCGCTCGGCGGGGCGACAGCGGCCGAATCAGAGTTAACCGCGACACCCGTATCCGTGCCGTCAGCCGAGTCACTCGCGGAGCTCGAGCGATTGCTGGTGGAAGAGGGAATCGTTGTCAGGGGAGTTGACGTCGCCCGCATTGTTGCGCGCGCGACCGGACAGGAGGTGCAATGGGTGGAGTAATCGTCAGGCACGGAGTGCTTGCCTGCGTGCTGATGGCGGCAGCGTGTCGCGGCCGCGAAAAGCTTGGCGGCGACGGTCCCTATGGCGACAAGGTGGCGGCGGCAGTGCCGAAGATCGAGGCCGCAACGGGACTCAAGTTCAAGCGCCCCCCCAAGCTCGAGATGCGGACCACCGCCGAGGTGCGTGCCTTTCTCGATCGCACGTTCAAGGAAGGACATGCCCTGCGCGAGCTGCAGGGAATGGAAGTCGCGTACAAGCGTTTCGGCCTGTTGCCGGACACGATGAATCTCGAGCGGCTCATGGTCGACCTGCTCACTGAGCAGATTGTTGGCTACTACGATCCGAAGACGAAAGTGCTGTATGTGGTGAAGGAAGCTGCGCCGGAGCTCATCGGCATCACCATCACCCACGAGCTCGTCCACGCGCTACAGGATCAGTACGTCAATCTCGACTCTATCCAGCAGGTCGCCCGCGAGAACGATCGCTCCTCCGCCGTGCAGGCGGTCATCGAAGGACAGGCCGTCTTCGAGCAGATGTCCATCATGCTCGGCGACAACCTCGCGGCGGGACTGCCCGGTGGGTGGGATCGCGTGCGTGAGTTGATCCGTGAGCAATCCAGCGCCATGCCGAAGTTCTCGACGGCGCCGATGATCGTGCAGGAAACTGTCATCTTCCCGTACCTCGGCGGCGCAGAATTCGTGCGCGTCTTCAAGTCGAAGCGAAAGGGCGAGTCGCCCCTCGCCGACCTGCCGGTTTCCACGGAACAGGTCTTGAATCCGGAGCCCTTTCTCGGAGCGCATCGCGACAACCCGGTCGCAGTCCGACTCTCAGCACCCGCGGGGGCGACCGAAGTGTACCAGAATACGCTCGGCGCTTTTGAAACACGACTCTTTCTCTACCAGCACCTTCGCGACGAGCCTGCCGCTGTCCGGGCGGCCGCCGGCTGGGGCGGTGACCGTTACCAGATTGTCCGCACACCAGCGGGCGACGGCCTGCTCTGGGTGACCGTGTGGGACAGCAACGTGGAGGCGGCCGAGTTCCACGATGTGCTCGAACGCGCGATCAGCCGCCGGTGGGAGTTGAAGACGCACACGCCGATCACGGATGGCAAGAAATATTCGGCGGGAGCCCGATCGGTATATGTCCGTGCGCTGACGCTCCAGGGAAAGCCGGCAGTGATCTTCATGGATCTGCCCGACGCGATGGATGCAGGGGTGCTCGACCTCGCCCGTATCACCATTGCCCCCTGACGCGGCCGTAGCGGGCACCAGCGGGCGCGCTTCGCTGCCAACGACGCCCGCGCCTCCTCCAGACGAAGCGAACCGGCGTATTCGGCTGGTGCAGATGAAGCGTCTCGCCACGGGCCTGCTGGTGCTCGCGGCGATGGTCTATATCGCCACGCTGCTGCTCGAGTCGCGCTGGCCGTGGCTCTCGTGGGTGCGGGCCGCCGCGGAGGCCGCGATGGTCGGCGGCGTCGCCGACTGGTTTGCGGTGACTGCGCTCTTCCGGCACCCGCTCGGCATCCCTATTCCGCACACCGCGATCATTCCGGCGAAAAAGGATCGCGTGGGGCGGACGCTTGGACAGTTCGTGCAACGCAACTTTCTCAGCCGGGACGTCATCACGGCGAAGCTGCACTCGGCGCGAGTCGCGGAGCACCTGCTGGTCTGGATCAGCGCACCCGAGAACAGCCGCATGCTCGCGCGGCACGTGGTCGGTGCATTGGCGAAGGGCGCCCACATGCTGCGGGATGAGGAAGTGCAGGCGTTCATCGACCGCAGCTTGAGTGAGCGCATTCGCAAGACCCGCGTTGCTCCGCTGTTGGGCAATGTCCTTGGGCTCGTCACGGCGGGGGACCGGTATCAGGAGCTGCTGGATGAGGCGATCCGCCTGGTCTCGCGCGCGGTCACGGAGAACAAGGACCTCATCCGCGAGCGCATCGAAGCGGAGAGTCCGTGGTGGGTGCCCGGTGCCGTCGACGACAAGATTCACCGCAAGGTCGTCAACGGCATCGAGAACACACTGCGCGAGATTCGCGACGATGCGCAGCATCCATTGCGACTGCGGTTCGATGCCGCATTGCGGAAGTTCGTCGACGATTTGAAGAGCGCGCCGGACGTCCAGGAACGCGCGGAGCGCTTGAAGGACGACCTGCTCGACGCCGATGCCGTGCGCCGATTTTCCTCCTCG
>JBKJKH010000138.1:0-3931 GCA_046597595.1 Gemmatimonadaceae bacterium | reverse complement strand
GGAGCATGAGCAGTGATGGCGAAGAGGCAACCCGGGCGATCTACACCACGCTCCAGACGCGGCTGACTCCAGCGGAAATTCTCGCGCACTACGCGAAAATGCTGCAGGCTGCCGGCTGGACCTCCAACCCTGCGGTTGCTTCTGGCGTGTCAGCACTGCAGGTGCTCGACATGAAGGACGCGCGTGGACGCGCGTTGCGGGGAATGCTCACCGCCACCGTGAAGCCAGCGGGAGGCGGGGCGGCGAATGAGCGCGACGTCGGCCTTCGCGTCGTGCGTTCGCGCTAGCGCCAGAGCAGGGGCGCGCTCAGTTCCACCCCAGCCCGCGCAGCTGGTCGAGATTCAGGTTGCCGCCCGAGAGAACCACCGCGATGCGCGATCCTGCCGGGAGCTTCACGAGGCCATGCAGCAGCGCCGCGACCGGTGCCGCTGCGGCGCCCTCGACCACGAGCTTGCACCGCTCCATGATCCAGATCATTGCCTCGAAGATCTCCAGGTCCGGCAACGCGACGATGTCGTCTACGAAACGCTGCACTACGGAGAAATTGATTTCCCCGGCGCGGCGCACACGCAAGCCGTCGATCACCGTTCGACAATCGATTGTTTCGAGTTTTCCCGCCTGGACACTGCGCTGCATCGCCGGTCCATCGGACGACTCCACGCCAATCACTTTCGCGCGCGGATTATGGCTCTTCACGGCCATTGAGACACCGGCAATCAGTCCGCCGCCGCCAATCGGAACGATCACCGCGTCCACCTCGGGCCAATCCTGCACGATCTCCAACCCAAGCGTCCCCTGCCCCGCGATGAGCTGCTCATCATCGAACGGATGCACGTACGTGAGACCCTCGTCGCGCACGAGTTCCTTCGCCTTCTCGTTCGCCTCGTCCCAGATTGTCCCGTGCAGCACGACCTCCGCGCCGTATCCCCGGGTCGCCGCGATCTTCGACGGCGTCGCATTCGTGGCCATGCAGACAACGGCGCGAATACCATGAATCTGTGCCGCCAGGGCGACGCCCTGCGCATGGTTCCCTGCTGACGAGCAGACGACTCCCCGGCGTTTCTGCTCTTCAGGCATCAGCGCAAACTTGTTGAGCGGCCCGCGAATCTTGTATGACCCGACGCGCTGGAAGCACTCCGCCTTGAGCCGCACGTCGTAGCCGGTGCGCTCGCTCAGTTGGCGTGAGGTCAGCAGCGGGGTGTGCTTGATATGCGGCGCGATGCGCGCTCGCACTTGCTCGAAGTCTGCCACGGAGAGCGTGAAGGCGTCCCGGGCGGCCGATGTAGTCATGTCTACGAAGCTACGTCACACGCTGCATGCGAGCCACCGCTCGCCATATTGCGGTATGCGGAGCGAGCCGACGGGAGAGGACGGCGTGCCGGGCCGGGTCCTGCGCGTGTTGTTTGCAGACCGCCGCGGCAGCTCGTGGCCGATTGTCGCAGAGACTGATGCCGGTGTGCGCTTCATCAAGCTTCGGGGCGCGGCCCAGGGCGCTGCTCCGCTGGTCGCGGAAGTAATCGTTGGTGCGCTCGCGGAAGCACTCGGATTGCGCGTTCCCGCGCGCGCTCTTGTGACGCTCCCGGCAGATGTAGCGAGCGAGGATCGCAACGACGAACTGGCTGATCTGCTGCGTGCAAGCGAAGGCGTCAATCTCGCGTTTGCATTTCTCGACGATGCCCATGCCCCGACGCCGGACGATCTCGTCGCCATCCCGCCCGCTGAAGCGGCTGCCATCGTCTGGCTCGATGCTCTCGTGATGAACCGTGACCGCTCTCCGGGGAACCCGAACCTGCTCTGCTGGCACGATGTCACCTGGCTCGTCGACCACGGTGCGGCGCTACCATTCCACTTCGCATGGGACGCCGTTACCGAGGATTCTCCGCGCTCGGCGTACGTCGTCACTGAACCGCATCTGCTCAGCGAGCGCGCCGGCCTGCTCGCACCATGGGATGACGCGCTCGCGAGCCGTATCACCCGCGAAGTGCTGGACTCAGCGATCGCTGCGGTGCCCGACGAATTTCTTGTTCCGCTGGTCAGGCATCGCGACGAGACCCCTGGTCGCCGCGCTGCCTACGGCGCGTTCCTCTGGAAGCGACTCCAACCGCCGCGGCCATTTCTCGTTCCAGTCATTCGCCCCTCGCCAGCCAGACGCGGCCGCCCGGACCGCCTCTCCCGTTGAGGGTCGGGTTGCCGGATTTCGCTTCGAAAAGGAAAATGAAACAGGCGACGCGACCGCCCGTAGGGAAATCAGACAACGGCTGGAGGCCGCTCTCATGATCGCTTCACTCATTCGCCTGTTCGCCCTGCGCCCCTTCCTCACCATGGGAATCCTCGGATTTCCCGTGCTGTTGCTGATTGGACTAGGGCTCCTCACGATCTTCGTCATCAAAATCCTGGTCTTTGTCGTGCTGCCGGTCGTGCTCGTAGTGTGGATCTGGCGGCGCATGCGCCGGCCCAGCATCGACTAGGCAGGGGCTTCCCGAACCCGACTGTTCGGGTGCAGACTAGCGGGGTCGTTCTCCACCCATTCCCCGCTTCCGATGACTCTCTCCCGCAGGACATTCGTCAAGTCGTTAGGCGTTGGCGCAGCCGCGACCCCGTTCATCGGAGGGCGCGGCCGCGAGGCGATGGCCGCAGAGCGCATCAGGGCGCGCGGCGGGCCGGCGTGGTGGGACGAGCCAGGCTTCTCGGCTGACGTCATCCGTCTCAGCAGCAACGAAAACCCTCGCGGGCCGAGTCCGGCTGCCTTACGCGGCATCCAGGATGCCCTGAGTGCCACCTCCCGCTATCCCATGGCGCCCGCTGAGGAACTGCGGCAGGCCATCGCTGCGGACCTTGGCCTGAAGAGCGACAACATCCTGCTCGGCTGCGGCTCGACGGAGATCCTCGACGTCGCGGTCGCCGCATTCACTTCAGGCAGCAAGGCCCTGGTGACTGCGGCGCCGACATTCGAGGAAGCCGCCGACCGCGCCACGATGATCGGCAGTCCAGTCCGCGCAATTCGTGTCGATGAGAATCTGCGCCTCGACCTGAAGGCGATGGCGGACGCATCGCGCGATGCGGGGCTCGTCTTCGTCAACAACCCGAACAATCCGACGGGCACCCTTCATCCGGCCGCTGCCATCGAAGACTTCACGCGGCGTGTTTTGCGCGAGTCTCCCACAGCCATGGTACTCATCGACGAGGCGTATCACGAGTATGTCGAGCATCCGGCATACGCCTCTGCCATTCCGCTCGCGCTCGAAAACCCAAGGGTGATCGTCTCGCGCACCTTTTCCAAGGTCCACGGCCTCGCGGGGCTGCGCGTGGGGTACGCCATTGGCCATTCGCAAACGCTCGCCGCGATGGGCAAATACCGGCTCGACCTGGCGGTCAATGTCCTCGGCGCGGCGGCCGCGCGAGCGGCCCTCGCCGCTGCCCGTGAGAACGTGCCCGCCGAGCGGAAACTCAATCACGAGGCACGAGAGTTTACGCGCTCCTGGTTCGAACGGGCCGGCTACACCGTTGCGCCGTCAGAGGCAAATTTTCTCATGGCGGACATTCGTCGCGATGCGGCTGGTTTTCAGCAGGCGTGTCGCACCCAGAACGTTCAGGTCGGCCGGCCATTTCCTCCGCTGAACTCGCATGCGCGCGTTTCGATCGGCACGATGGACGAGATGCGGGCGGCAACCGAGGTCTTTGCGCGCGTGCTCAAGCGCGCGTAACCGTATTACTACGGGCGGTCCACGGGCAGCCCGCTCGGCACGCGTTGCGGCACGCGGGACGACAGGTTGCGCGCCGCCGGATCCGCGAGCGCCTTCATGAACTCGGTGAGATCGTCAAGATCCTGATCCGTGAGGTTGATGCCGCGCACGAGGCCGTCGAGACCCGACAGCAGCTGCGCATCATTTGCGACACGCGTGCCACGCAGTGCGGGCTCGAGCTGGTTGAT
>JBKJKH010000111.1:0-6325 GCA_046597595.1 Gemmatimonadaceae bacterium | reverse complement strand
TACCTGAAGACGCCGAGGCAGGTCGAGTACATGGCGTATCCGCGCGCCCTGGCGCTGGCGGAGGTCGTGTGGACGCCTGGCGACAGAAAAAATTACCAGGACTTCCGGCGCCGCATGACGGTACATCTGCGTCGCCTCGACAAACTCGGCGTCAACTATCGTCGTCCGTAACTCGCTAGTGATCGTCCACGGCGCGCCGCACTTCCGCGAGTGCAGGCAGCTCACGATCGGCACCACGCCAGATTTCCTTGAGCGCGGCCCACGCGCCATGCGCCGTCTTCATGTCGCCGGCGCGTTCCGCAGCTCGAGCAAGGCCGAGCAGTGACCGAGCGCGGCGCGGGGCCAGTGCGAGCGCGCGCTCGTACTCCCGCTTGGCCTCCACCGAGCGACCGAGGTGGAGCAGCACGTCGCCAAGCAGCTCATGCGAAGGTTTCACGATCGCAGGCGGACCGAACTCCATCGGCATTCGATCTTCGAGCGCGGTCGCACGCTGGAGCAGCTCGACGGCTTCAGTCGAGTTGCCGTCCGCCATCCGACGGAGTGCGGTAAGCTCGAGCTCCATGACCACCGGCGCCTGCAGGACGAGGGGGTTCCCGCCAGGCGCCTTCGCGGATTCGGCCTCGCGTGCCAGCCGCATCAACGCTGCGAGAGACGTGTCTGCGGCCACGCGATCGCTCCGACGCAGCGCGTGTACGCCGCGGACAAACAGGTCCGCCGCACGCGCGTCGCGGAAGCCGGGGGCAAGGGGAATCGACCATGCCGCAACTGGCGACTCCCAATCCTCTGTGTTCACCAGGTAGTCGGCGCGCATGAACGTGAGCACGGCGGCACGCGGACCTACCCCGGTGGTGGGGAGATTCGCCCTGACGGTCTCGAGATGACCCAGTGCCTCACGGTTCCGTCCGAGCTGGAGCAGACCGTAGCCGTACCAGTGCGTGTAGTGCCCCGGGGCCCATTGATCGTGGTCGTGACCCGATGCGATCGCGTTCTGCGCAACGACATCGTCCCACATGCCCATCGCCAGGAAGATGTGCGTCGTCATGTGCTGCGCGTGCGCAGCCGCCGGGGCAATCTTCGAATACGCCCGCGCAGCGCGCAGTCCAAGCGGCGCGTGAATCGGATCGTCGTACGCGTGGATGAGAAAGTGCACCGCGCCGGGGTGCAAGGGGTTTTCGCGAAAGACATCCTCGGCGAGCGCCGCTGCTCGCATGTACGTGGCGACGTCGCGCACGCCCTGATTCAATCCGAGCAGCGAGAGCGCGAGAAAGACCTTGGCTTCGTGACTGTCGGGATGTTTCTCGAGGAGCGTGGCCATCGCATCCGAGAAGGCCGTGTCGCGCGCTGCCTTGCTGCCTTCGCCATACAGCGCTTCAGCGACCACGAGCCACTCTCGCTCACCGTCCGTTCGCGCGCGCCGGGCGCGCGCTGCGGAGGTGGGAGCGAAGCGGCGGAGCGCATCGCGCGCGGAGACGCTGTCCTGCTGGTTCCAGACGGGGTGTGTGTACGTCAGCGCCTCGCCCCAGTATGCGAGTGCAAACGCGGGATCGAGCTTCTGCGCCTCACGGAACGCAGCAGCAGCCTTCTCGTATTCGAAGCTGTGCAGGAACAGCATCCCGCGCTCGAACTGTCGCTGCGTCGCTCCCCGGGCCGAAGTGGGGAATGAAATCCGGCCGAGTTGATCCACGTCGTGTCCTTGCGCGGCGACAGCCGAAGGCAGCAAAACGAGGAACAGCAGTGTGCGCGCGCGTTTCATGAAGTCTCCGACGGGAGCATACGTGTCATCCTACGGCGTCCAGGTACCACGCGCCACGGCAGGGACGAACTTCTCGAGTCCGCGGGGAGGGAATTGCACGGTCTTGGATTGCTCGGCGCTCATGTACGCCGACATCAGTATCCGGACGACTTCGTAGCCATCGTCCCACGTCAACTCCGGTTTTTCGCCGAGGAGGAACGCGCGCACAAAATGGCGATCTTCGGCCTCGTAGCCGTATGCCCACGCCTCGCCGGCGACGACCGGCATGAGCCCGGTCTCCGCGTTCTGTTTCTCGACGAGATCCTCGCCCGACTTGCCGTGCACCTCGCGGCTGAAGAAGATCTTCAATCCGCTGTCGAGGGTGTTCCAGCTCATCGAATACTCCGGACCGAGCAACTCAGCGGAGAGGCGCAGGCCTGCTCCGACGAAGCTCCAGGAGGTGCTTGCCTCGCCCATGCAGCGATGGCCGTCCGCGCTCTCGAACTCGATTGTCACGCTCGCGAAGTCTTCGGCGGGCGCGTTGGCATAGTCGACTCCAGCGCCCATTGTCTTCTTCAGTTTTCGCGCATACTCGGGACGCGTCCACTTGAGCGACGCAATGTGACCGGTGATGCGCGTTGGCTTGAGGGTGTCGCGCGCTTCGCCAGGCTTCGTCAACAAGTGCCGCACGACTTCGACGGAGTGACACATCATGTCATTGAGGACGCCGCCGCCCTGCAGTGACCCATTCCAGAACCACGGCATGTGCGGACCCGCGTGCTCCTCGGCCGCCCGCGCGAGATATGGACGGCCGGTGAGCTTTGCGCCGCGGGCCCAGAGCAGCGCGCGGCCGTGCGTGATCTGCGGGGCAAAGACCTGGTTCTCCAGGTACCCGTGCGCGATTCCCGCGTCCTTGACCAGTTCCAGCACGCGCTTCGCTTCGGCGACATTCCTTGCGAGCGGCTTCTCGCACGCAATGCCCTTGAGCGTTCCCTTGCCGCTCTTCACCGCACTCGTGATCTCCTCGACATTCTCGAGGCGTGTGTAGTTGGGACCGCAGAGCCACAGCGCGTCGATGCGAGGGTCGGCCACCATCTCCGTGATGGACTTGTACGCCTTCGCGTCGCCAACGCCAAGTGTCCTCGCAATCGCGGCCGTTTCTGTCGCGCGCGCGGTCGTGGGGCTCCAGACGCCGAGCACATCACAGTCGCGAACGGCCTGAAATGCCTGCAGATGGAACTTGGCGTTGAACCCCGACCCGATGATGCCGATGCCAAGACGCTGACTCATTCAGTAGCTCACTCCCAGCTTGCGAAGGGCTTCGGGTGGGCAACCGTTCCAGACTGGAACGAACGCATTCCCCTTGTACTGGACATCCGTGTAGCCGATCTGGCTCGAGAAAAACCCTGACGCCACCATGTCGCGGAAGCGGATGAAAAACGAAACGCCGTGGCTGAATTCCGGTTTGGCCTGCTTCGGCCAGGAAATGTCATCGAGGATCGCGTGGCGCTGGGCGGCGCTTGCCGTCGCATAGTCCACGCCGAAGCGGGCCCTGGATTCCTTGTCCATCCAGCGCAGGCCACCGCGGAACGCGATCCGTGTCTCCTGCGACGTTTCCTCGACCGAAAGGTTGAAGTCCATGAACTCCAGCACGCCGGCGTCTGTTGCACTTCCAGACTTCGCGTCGCGCGGAATGATATCGTCGGCAAGCACGCGCACGGTGCGCATCTCCTTCGCGCTGAAGAAGCGCCGCTTCGGCTGCGACACGGGCTGCTTCGTGTCGCGCGCCGGCTGATTCGGAGTCTGATGTCCCTCGCGCGGTGGTTGTTGCTGCGCAGACTGCTGCGTGGACTCCTGCGAGAGCGCGACCGCGCCAAGCGGCGCCATGCCAAGCACCTTGAGTGCCTCGCGTCGTGAGACCTTCCTCTCGTCACTCATCGGTCGTTATCGTCGGGTTCATAGCGCTCCTGCCTTCCGTTGTGCGGTGATGAAGTCGGCCGTCTTCCACGCAAGCGCGAGAATCGTCCACGTCGGATTCTTGTCCGCCTGCGTCGGGAATGGCCCGCCATCGGCCACAAAGAGATTCCGGCAGTCGTGCGCCCGGCAGTTGGCGTCGAGTACCGATGTGGCGGCATCAGTGCCCATCCTCACGCACCCCAACTCGTGGATGATGCGGCCACCGGGCGCGATGCCGTAGCCTTGCTCCTTCGTCGGCATTGGCGAAAAGACTTCACCGCCCATGGCTGAGATCAGGGAGCGAAAGGTCTCCTGCATGTGCTTGACCTGGAGATACTCATGGTCGCGCCATTCCCAGTGGAAGCGCAGGACCGGAATGCCCCACTGATCGACGACCGTCGGATCGATCTCACAGAAGGAGTTTTCATTCGGGATCATCTCGCCGCGGCCCGAGAAGCCGATGGTCGCGCCGTAGAAGCGGCGATAGTCGTCCTTCAGTTTCGCACCGTAGCCACCGGCGCCGGGATAGTTGTGGATGCCGCCCATGAAGCCGTAGGACGGTTCACCGAGGCCACCCCACACCTCGATGTGATACCCGCGCGGGAAGTCGAGTTTTCGATTGTCTGCCCACCAGGGCATGTAGATGTGCGCGCCGCCCACGCCCTCTTCATTGTGCGGAACATGATCAACCATCTGCGGGATGAACCCCGCGACATCGGTGCCGGTGGTATCAGTCAGGTACTTGCCGACCACACCGCTCGAATTTGCCAGGCCGTGCGGGAAGCGCGCAGACTTCGAGTTGAGCAAGAGCCGCGCGGATTCGCACGCGCTGGCCGAGAGCACGACCACTTTCGCCGCGATGTGCCGGTCTTCGCCGGTCGCCTTGTCGATGTATGCGATTCCTGTCGCGAGCCCGTCCCTGCCGACGGTAACTTCTCGCGCCATCGCGCCCGTGATCAGCGTGAGCCGCCCCGTCGCGAGTGCCGGAGCGATCAGGACATCAGGACTGGAGAAGTTGGCTTTCACCTGGCAGCCACGATTGCAATCGCCGCAGTAGTGGCACGCCTGCCGTCCGTGAATCGGCTTGGTGATGACCGATAGGCGCGCGGGAATGCAGGTGATGCCAAGCTGGTCGCTGGTCTTCTTTACCAACAGCTCGTAACAGCGCGGGCGTGGCGCCGGCTGGAAGTTGCCGTCAGGATGATTGCGCAGCCCTTCGCGGCTGCCGAAGATCCCGATCAGGTCGTCGACCTTGTCGTAGTACGGCGCGATGTCGTCGTACGAGATGGGCCAGTCGTCGCCGAGCCCGTCGCGTGACTTTGGCTTGAAGTCGTCCGGACCGAAGCGCAGCGAGATGCGTCCCCAGTGGTTCGTGCGCCCGCCGAGCATGCGCGCGCGCCACCAGTCAAACCGCGTTCCCGGGGCGCGCGTGTAGGGTTCGCCCTCGATATCCCAACCGCCGTCGCACGCATCGTGTTCGCCAAACGGCCGGATCTTCGTGGCCCTCCCGCGGCGCTGCGTGGCGTATGAGGGGAGAAGCATCGTGGAGTGCTTCGACGCGTACCATGGCGCGCCGGCCTCGACCAGCGCGACGCGCGCGCCGGCCTGGGTCAACGCGTGGGCCGCCATGCCGCCGCCGGCGCCCGAACCGACGATCACCACATCGTAGGCGTTGCGTGATGACTGGATCTGCATGAGGGGGCGAAGTGCGGGGACGAAACGGGCGGTGGCAGCTTCTCGACAGTGCCCCGGAGCACGAGCCGATCAGCGCAGCGCCACCGCCCGCCTATTTAGAGTCTGGAAGGTACTAAATACGACGCTTGACCTTCCGCTTGACGCTTTTCGCCTTGGCCTTCGTCTTTCGCTTGGCCGCACCCGCCTTGCGCACGACCTTGCGCTTCACCGTCTTCGCCCGGCGCTTCGCGCCGCCGACCTTCCGCGCGACTTTCCGTTTTGCCGTCTTCGCCTTGCGCTTGGTGCCGCCCACTTTGCGGCCGACGACGCGCCGCACCTTCCTCGCCTTCGCCTTCACGCTGCGTTTTGCTCCGCCCACTTTCCGTCCCGCCTTCTTGCGTCTCGTTGCCATGTTCGGATCCCCCGGATGCTCCGATAGTGAACTCCGCGGCCGACGTCCCGCATCGGGCGTGCTCGCGGTGCGTGCAATGTGTACAGGACTTCTCGCGCGCGCGAGTGCCACCCGCCAAGGTTTGTTGCCACGTCGAGCGTCTTAGTTGCGACGCATTGCCATCGCGGGGCTCACATGAGTCGCATGCGCGTCAGGGTACGGCTTCGCCCGCGCCGCGCAACTTATGCGCGAACTTCCTCCGGAACTTCGACACCTTGGGCGACACAACCGCCGCGCAGTATGGCTGCGCCGCATTCCGCTCGAAGTAGCGCTGGTGATACTGCTCGGCAGAATAAAACTCCGTGATGGGCTCGACTTCAGTCGCGAGGGGTGCGCCGAAGGTCTGGTCCCGATCGAGCTCCGCCATGAGCTCGCGCGCAACCTGCGCCTGCTCCGGAGAATGCGTGAAGACCGCGGAACGATACTGCGGGCCCACGTCTCCGCCCTGCTGGTCCTTCGTAGTGGGATCGTGCGTGCCGAAGAAGATCTCGAGGATCTCCCGGTACGAGATC
>JBKJKH010000051.1:0-2677 GCA_046597595.1 Gemmatimonadaceae bacterium | reverse complement strand
TTCGTGGCGCTCAGCACGAATGAATTTGTCGATGCCTCTTGGCCGTATGTCACCGAGGCGCGCTTCATGGCGAATTCGGTGATTCCGCGACTCGAGGAGTACCGGTCGCGCACGCCGTCTGCCCTGACTGATCCCACGACCCTCATCCGCTCCTACATCTATGGTGCGGTGATCTTTGCGGCGATCCCCGACCTGTTCGATGATTTCGTGATCGCAACTGTTGACGGGTCCGGCCGCAAGGTACCAAACCCGTCAATCGGAAACGCGAAGCTCCCGGTGATGTATGACTCGGCGATTGCAATGACGACGCGTGCGCTCGCCATGCCGGAGATCAATGCCGCCGCGAACGCGCCGCTGAGGGCGCAAGCATTGGGCATCCGGGCCCGGGCGAAGTTTGCCAAGGCGCAATTTCTCAAGACGCCGATCACGACGGCGTGGGCAACTGGCCCGACGACCGCTGCCCTGGTCAGCGATGCGTCGTTCATCGCAGACGCCCAGGCGGCGCTTGCCGCCGGCAGCGGCGACTGGCGGCTTGTCCTGACACCGCAGGCGGCGACAAACGGCTTTCCGGTAATCGGGAATGACGTCAACAACCGGCTCGAGTTGCGGGCGGGCGATGCGTACATCGTCCCGAGCACCTCCGGTGGCGGAAAGCGCGTTGGGAGCATCCGCCTGCAGGATCCGATCAACAATATTCCCGATCCGGCATTGACGCGTGCCATCAACTCCTGCTGCGTGCAGGCCGTCAGTGATTTCGTGCCGATCACCGTGATTTCCGCGCGTGAAGTGCGCCTCATGCTGGCCGAGGAGGCGCTGTCACGGGGAGCGGCAGGGTTGACCGAGTTCACGACTCACATCAACGCCGTACGGGCCTTTGAAACGGGACTGACTCCGTGGAGCCCGGCCTCGACAGTGTCGGCGATCGACCTGCTCGTGCATTCCCGTCGCGTGAACCTCTTCCTGCAGGGAAGGCGCCTGCGCGACATGTATCGCTTCGGTTTCAAGGATCCTGCATGGCTCTCGACGTCCACGGCATTCAAGACGTCCGGATGCTACCTCGCCATCACGCAGGCCGAGCGTGATCCGAATCCGAACGTTCTACCTCTCAACCCGCTCTGCCAGTAGGTCGATAACACACTGAGCAGGACGAAAAAAAGACGGGCGACTCGAAGGTGAGTCGCCCGTTTTCTCGTGTTGCCCGGCGGTCATTTGCGCTGGATGCTTGCCGCAACGGCTGTTTCGGAAAGCAGTCGCTGTTCGAGCACCCCCGTCGAGGCACAGTCCACGCCACCGCCGCTCGCTCCCTCGTTGCTGAACGCCAGCGCCGTCAGTCGTGCGACGACGACCGTGCTATCCGTGCCGGACGGCCCCACCGATACCAGCACCGCCGCCTGGATGCGATAGACATTCGCCAGCACTCCTGCGAGCGTCGATCCGCAGTTGAAATACGTTGCATTCGGCTTGCCCGCAAAGGAACGCGGCATGATAAAGCGCTCAGTCCCTATGACACGCGGCTCCCGTTGGAGCGTTGTCCCGGGAATACCGATCGCGGCATAGGCCGACAGCACCGCGCGCGCAGTGCCTTCGAGATCGCCCGGCACCTTGCGCTGGAGCCGCCGGTCGATCTGCGACATGCTGAAGTTGTAGTTGCCGGTGGTGGAGCTGTTCTGGCCGGGCGCGGAGATCTGCGGACTCGCCGATGTGACGAGGGGCGGAATTCCGGGATCGCTCCCTCCGCAGGCAACAACGAGCGTGACAGCAATAATCGATGATCGGCGGAACACGCGACACCTCGCGGGACGAGTTATGCGAACGGAGGGACTCGAACCCCCACGGATTGCTCCACTGGATCCTAAGGCCCGTTAGGCCCTCCAGCGTACCGCGTTTTCACTCTGCGCGGAAGAGACAGGAGCGGACACGAAACGCCACGTTTCGACCGCTCGACTCAACCGATTACTCAACATGGCTGGAAAGATGGACCCCGCCCGGGGCACGCATGCCCTGGGCGGGCCTTGGCGACGGTGCCAATCACACTATCACGACCCAGGACCGATGAAGAACATCAACGAATTACGGGCGCGCAAAGCCGACTTTCTCGGCCGGTCGTCCGGCATCCTCGAGCGCGTCGAGCGCGAGAAGCGAGGGCTGACTCGTGACGAGGCAAACGAGTTCGACGAGCTGCATGGCAGCGCGGCGCGCACGCAAGTCGAGATCGATGAGGTGTCCACCCAGCGCGAAGTTGAGCGGCGTCTTTCCATGTCGCGCTCGGGTCCGACCTGGGACGTGGAAGGCGACAGCACCGACGGAGCGAAAGTGGTGTTCCGCAGCAACGAACTGCTGTCCGAGCACGTCACCCGGTCCAGCACGGAACCGAACGATCCAGCCAACCTCGGGCTGGGTCGCGTGGTGCGCGCGATGATTCTCGGACCACGCGACGAGATGGAGCGTCGTGCGCTGTCAGAAGGCTCTGGCACCGCGGGCGGCTATACCGTGCAGGAGGTGCTGTCCTCCAGGCTGATCGACAGGCTTCGCAACCGTTCGGCCGTCATGCGCGCTGGCGCTCTCACCGTGCCCCTCACGACGGAACACACCGCGATCGCGCGCGTCACCGCCGATCCGACGGCGAGCTGGAAAGTCGAGAACGCGGCGATCGCCGAGTCAGAGCCCACGTTCGGCC
>JBKJKH010000552.1:0-5014 GCA_046597595.1 Gemmatimonadaceae bacterium | reverse complement strand
GTCAGCCGGGGTGATCTTGTCCGTTACGTCGGCGGCGGTGTAGCCCAGCATCCGCTCAGCGCCGACGTTGAAGATCTGGATCACGCCCTTGGCATCTGTGGCGCGGCTCGGGAAGTTGTCGCTGTTGGAGATCGGGCTCTGGAGTGCGCCTGCCTTGAGCAGCGCAGCTTCGGCCTGCTTGCGCGCGGTGTTGTCCGTGCCGATCAGCAGGTAGCCGATGATCGAATCCTCCGCATCGCGCAGCGCGGTGACGGAGACGACGGCGGGGAATCGACTGCCGTCTTTCCGGATGTACGTCAGCTCGTAGATGTCCTCGATCCCGCGAGACGCCTTGAACACCAATGCCTCGAACCCTGGCGTGATCTGCGTCCCGAGTTCGACGCTCAACGCCTTTGCGCGCGCGATCACTTCCTGCGGGTCAGAGATGTCGGCCGGCGTGATCGTGTTCATGACCTCTGCCGCCGTATACCCGAGCATGCGCTCGGCCCCGACATTGAAGATCTGGATCACGCCATTGGCATCGGTCGCGATGCTCGAAAAGTTGGCGCTGTTGAAAATGGCGGTCTGGAGCGCGCCCGTCTTGAGCAGGTCCGCCGCGTGACGGACGTCCAGGCTGGCAGCGGCGTCAAGCGTGTTGTGGGGAGACATGGTCGTCCTGGATACGTTGGCGTGGCCGAATTACGCAGCGGTGCGCACGTCGAGCACCTGGCGGAGTTTCAGCCCGAGTGCCTCAGACGTGAACGGCTTGTGCAGCAGTGCAATTCCAGGATTGAGGACCCCGTGATGCACGATGGATTCCTCGGTATACCCGGACATGTAAAGCACCTTGAGCGTGGGCCGCCGCTCCAGCAGTTGCCTGGTCAACTCCGGGCCACTGGCTCCAGGCATCACGACGTCGGTGAGGAGCACATCGATCGACAGATTCTGCGCGAACAGCCGCAGCGCGTCAGCGGCATTCGCCGCGGTCAGCACGGAATAGCCAAGCCGCAGCAGCATTCTCGATGTCAGTTCGCGAAGACCTTCCTCGTCCTCGACCACAAGCACCGTCTGTGTTCCCACAGGCGCCAGCAGAATGGCATCCGGCACCTCTACAACACGCTCCAAACCGTGAGCGAGCGGGAAATACACGGTAAAACATGTCCCTGCGCCCACGTCACTCTGCACCGTGATACTGGCGCCATTGCGGGCAACAATGCCGTGCACGGTCGCCAGGCCGAGGCCCGTCCCCTTTCCCGCTTCCTTGGTGGTGAAGAACGGCTCGAACAGGCGTGCCTGCACTTCCGGTGTCATGCCGCTCCCGGTATCGGCGACCTTGAGCATCACGAATTCTCCCGGTGTCACCGCGAGGTGTATCCTGGCGTATGCCTCGTCGAGCTCGACGATCGCAGTGGTGATCGTCAACGTTCCGCCGCCCAGCATGGCATCGCGCGCGTTTACGGCGAGATTCATGACGATCTGCTCGACCTGGCCGCGATCAGCAGTGATTGGCGCCGGCCTGTCGTGCACCTGAATCGCAATCTGCACGTCTTCGCCAATCAAGCGTGCGAGCAATCCACGCATGTCTTCCACCACCACGTTCAGGTCGAACAGGGTGGGTTCGATGATCTGCTTGCGGCTGAAGGCGAGCAGCTGTTTCGTAAGCGTTGCGCCGCGCTGGCCTGCCTTGTTGATCTCGGTCACGTCCGCGCGATGTGTGTCTGTCACATCCATTTCCGCCAGGAGCAGATCGGAGTATCCAAGTATCGCGGTCAGCAGATTGTTGAAGTCGTGCGCGACGCCGCCCGCGAGCCGGCCCACGGCTTCCATCCGCTGTGCGTGCTGATATTGCTCCTCCAGCGAGCGACGGTCGGTCACGTCGAGCGAAATGCCGACAGCCCGAACCGGTTCACCGTGTGCGCCGAGCGCGACTCGACCGCCGCCGCTCAACCACCGCACGGTGCCGTTGTCCCACATCGTCCGAAAGAGCGTCGCGAAATCGGAGCCAGTGGTCATCGCCTTTCCGACGGTCTCGAGCAGGGCCGGCCGGTCCTCTGGATGGACGCGAGCAAGGAATGCGTCGAAACTTCCGGCAAAGGCCCCGGGCGCGAGCCCGTACTGGGCTTCGAGTGTTTCAGACCAGCGGAGTACTCCGGATGAGTAATCCAAGTCCCAGATGCCGACGTTGGCCGTCTGCATCGCGAACCGCATCCGCTCTTCCGCCGCCTGCACAGCCATGGCGGCCTCGTTCCGCTCCGTGACATCAGTACCGCAGCTGAAGGTTCCGATGACGGCGCCATCATCATCGTGCACTACCCGGATACGCCAGTCGATTATGCGCTCCTCGCCCGCCCGCGTAAGGATCACGTTCTCGAGTGTCGGGAGCCCCGTGGCCAGCATCTCGTCAAGCCGCAGCCGCGAGGGACATCGCAACCGTGGCGGCAGGCACATCTCCATCCATTGCTTGCCGAGCAACTCCTCAGCTGTCCAGCCCAGGATGCCGCATGCGTACCGGTTCACGAGCTTTATCCGGCCGTCCACATCGAGCTTGAGGAGGATGACTTCGGCCGAATCCAGATATCGCTGTGCGCTGTCGCGTTCGCGGCGCAACGCCGCCTCGGTGCGCATCCGCTCGAGGATCTCGTGCTCGACCTCGTAGATGCGCCCTACCTGCCCCGCGAGCGCCATCAGCAGGTGTTCATCATCCTCGCTGAACACTCGCCCCTCATTATTGACGAGACAGATCCAGCCATAGCCATGGGCCGGCGACGAGATCGGGGCAGCGAGGTATGATTCAATCACCGGATGGAGTGACGGCAGCCCGAGCATTACCGGATCACCACCCAGGTTGTTGCCCCGCAGCGTACTGCGCTCCGTGACCACGCTCACCAGGATCCCCGAGACCGAGTCGCCGACCGCGATCCATTTCGCGGAGTCCGGGTCGCCTGTCACGAAGCGCAGAACGGTTTTGTCCGAGGGATCGAGAATGCCGAGCGTGACGTAGGTCGCGCCAAAGAGGTCTCGCGCCGTCGCGCACACGCTCTCGATCAGGCGATCGGAATCGCGCTCGGAGGCCAACTCCAGTCCGATGTTGATCAATGCCCGCAAACGCGCATTGGCGACTCGCAAGTCGCCAGCCTTCGACGAGAGCTTGTCGGTGACCAGGCGCAAGTGCTCGCGATCGAAGTCATCCGACAGGGCGGCGGCGCCTGCCTGATCCGCGCGCCGTGGCTCGCCTGACAGCGCGCGCGCCACGATCGCCAGCACCGCGGCCGATTCAGCGGGCTTCGCAAGGACGAACGCCACCCCGCTCGAGAGGGCCAGTTCCCTTGCTTCCCGCTCGCCGTAGTGCGCGGTGTAGAAGACCACCGGAATGCGGTGAGTCGCCGGATCGAGCCTGAGCTGCCGGACGAGCTCATAGCCGTCCATGACCGGCATGAGCACATCCGTGATGACCAGATCGGGAGGCGCAGCGCGGACGGCGGCCAGCGCCGCGCTGCCGTCCACGGCTTCGGTCAGCTGATGGCCCGCGTATCGCAGCAGCGTGACGAGAAACTTCCGGTTCGCCGAGACGTCGTCCACGATGAGAATGTTCGCCATGCGCTGCGCTACTCGGGGGATACCTGCATCCTTGGAGAGTAGGCCGCCTGGCGCCAGCTCGCCATCGCACCAAGAGGCGAGCAATGGGTACGACCGTTGAGGTAGTGTCGGCGCCATCATCGGCGACAAACGCGCTTTATGCCTCCGTAGAGTGGGCGCCGCTGCTCGCTCTTCAGCGCTCCCTGCCGTAGCCGCCTTCTGGCACCAACGTGCGATTGCCCGCGCTCTACGACACACCTAGTGTGCTAACAGTGGGTCATCGTCCGATGCAGTCAGGCCTCAGTCAGACGGTTTTCCTGCGGGCGCGCAGGCCACACAGGCAGGCACCATGGACGAGCGGCACACGATCGCGACGACGATTCTCGTCTGTCACTATGACGAGTGCGACCGGACACGCACCAGGGAGGCGCTGGCGCAGGCGCGCGTGTCGAATACGCTCAAGTTCGTGCAGGACGGCAGCCAGATGCTCGACTACCTCTACCAGCGCGGAGCGTACGCGGGCGAAACGGGGGCGGCTCCCCGTCCGGGTTTGATCCTGATCGATCTCAATATGCCGCAGATCGAGGGACGCGCCGCGCTGAAAGCGATCCAGGCCGACAAGGCGCTCAACGATATCCCGATCGTCGGACTGTCGATGTCACGACTCGACGAGGCCACGATGCGCGACCACAAACTGGGGGTAGACTCGTTCATTGCGATGCCCGTGACATTCGCCGGACTGGTCGACGCGTTGATAATGCTCGAGCGCCATTGGATCGAGATCAGGGAATTGCCGCCGGTGGCCGCCTAACTGGGTTCCCGGTGAGAATACGCGGCGATCTGCAGCCGCGTATGGAGCGCCAGCTTTTCCATCACGTTCCGCACGTGGCTCTTCACGGTGTGCGTCGCAATGTTGAGCCGCTCCGCGATCTCCCGGTTGCTCAGCCCTTCGCCAATGAGCTCGATGACCTCGCGCTCGCGCCGCGTGATGCGCACGGCCTCGAGCACCTGCTCACTCCCGCGCGCCGCTGCAATTTTCGCGATCTGCGAGAAGAGCGACTGCGTCATCCGCGGAGGCAGCACGTTCTCACCCGCCGCGACTGACCGGATCGTTGCGACGAGCTCGTCGAAGGTTGCATCCTTGAGGACGAATCCAGATACGCCGGCATTCACGAACTCGAGGATCTCCTCGTGGACCGGAATGAGGTCCATCACGATGATCCTTGCGCTTGGCATGTCCCTCTTGAGTGTCGATGCCACCCGCAGGCTCTCCTGGTCACTCAGGCTGAGATCGAGCAATAGCACCTGAGGCCTGGCCTCCGCAAGAAATGCCGGATCAGCGACTGGTGACGCGACCGCCCGCATATCGGCAAGCTCGTTCAACATCGCCGTCAATGCTTCCCGCACGAGGCGGTTGTCGTCGATGATCGCAACCGTGATCGTCTTGAGCGGCATAGAG
>JBKJKH010000347.1:0-2789 GCA_046597595.1 Gemmatimonadaceae bacterium | reverse complement strand
CGAGGGGATACCACTTGCACCCTGCAGGCGGATCATCGTCGTCTCCGCGGCGGCGAAGATCACGCACGCGACTGCGACCCGCACCGGATCCCAGCGACCGAATATCACCGCCGCGAGGGCGATGAAGCCGCGGCCTGCCGTCATGCTGTCGGTGAACTGGTGTTGGTCGAGAGCGAGGTACGCTCCGCCGAGCCCGGCCAGCGCGCCCGAGATGCCGACGGCGAGGTAGCGCACGCGGTGTACCGGCACCCCGAGGCTGACCGCCGCCTGTGGATGCTCGCCGACCGCTCGCGTGCGGAGTCCGAACGGCGTCCGATAGAGCACGAACGCCGTGATCGGCACTGCGAGCAGCCCGAGCAGCACCACCGGATTCGTCAGCGCCTCGTACAAGCCACTCGAGTTGGCGGCACTGCCGGCAACACGTGTGTCGCTGAAACCAGCGACGCGTGGCGAGTTCGACGAACTGTCGAAGGCAAGCCGCAGCAGGAATCGTGTCAGGCCGATGGCGAGCAGGTTGATCGCAATACCGACGACCACCTGATCGGCGCGGAAGCGGATCGTCGCGACGGCGTAGAGCATTGCCATGGCCACCCCCGCCGCGAGCCCAGCCACGAGTCCGAGCCACGGTGAGCCGCCATAGTAGCTCCCGAGTGCCGCTGCAAAGGCGCCAGCGAGCATATAGCCCTCGAGCGAGAGCGCAATGAGCCCGGCGCGCTCGCTCATCACGCCTCCCGATGCGGCGAGCAGGTAGGGCACCGCGATACGCAGCGTCTGCGCGAGCAGGACGAGGATTTCCATTACGCGCTCCTCGCCGCACGGAGCGCGCGCCGAACTTCAGGAACCGTCGTCGCGACGGCGATGATCACCACGGCTTGCAGCACTTCCACCATTTGCTTCGGCACAAGGGCATTCACGGCAAGCCCGCCCTGCGAGAGCGTGGCAAAGAGCAGCGCCGCAACCAGCACGCCCAGCGGATGATTGCGCCCGACCAATGCCACCGCGATGCCGAGAAACCCCGAGCCTGACGCGAACCCTTCTTCGTAATAGTGCTTGTAGCCAAGCACGTAGTTCACGCCGCCCAGCCCCGCGAGCGCACCTGATATCGTCAGCGCCTTCCACCACACGCGTGGGACATGCACGCCACCGTACTCCGCCGCGTCCGGCTGAAGGCCGGCGGCACGCAGTTCGTACCCGGCCCGAGTCCGAAAGAGGTACCACCAGGTGACGATGACCGCGGCCAGCGCGAGCAGCAAAACCGAATTCGCCGCGGATCCCTGGAACATCGTCCAGGTCTCGGCAAGCCTTGGCATCGTGCCAGCGCGAATCTCGGGAGTGTGCAGCGTTTCCGGCACGTGGAGCTTCGCCGAGACGATCCAGTTGAGCAGCGCGAGGACGATGAAATTCAACATGATCGTCACGATGATCTCGCTCGCACCGAACTTCGCCTTGAGCGCGCCAGGCACTGTTCCGACGGCCGCACCACCCGCGGCCGCGGCAGCGATGAGCAACGGCACAGCGACCAGTGCAGGTGTTGCCGTGGGAATCATCAACCCGACCCACGCCGCGAGGAATCCGCCGGCGGCGAGCTGGCTTTCCGCACCAATGTTGAACACGCCCGCGCGAATGCCGAGCGCGACGGCAAGTCCGGTGAACGTCAGCGTCGTTGTCTTGTACAGCACCTGGCCGATCCCGTACGCATTGCCCCACGTGCCCTCGATCAGGAGGCGGTAGACCGCGGCCGGTGACTGGCCAAAGGAGAGAATGAGCAGGTCGCCAACGACCAGCGCGATCACCAGCGCCATGAACGGCGGCAACACCGACTCTTCCAACGTGACGCGCCACGTCGACGCCGAAACCGGTCGAGCAGCCGCGGTCATGACGCACCCCCCATCGCAGTCTGCGCACCAGTCATGTACGGACCGAGCGTGTCCGGTGTCGCTTCGTCACCGTCGAGCATCGCCACGAACTTCCCGCGATACATCACGGCGACCCGCGTCGACAGCGCGAGAATTTCCGCGAGGTCTGCCGACACGAGCAGCACGCCCTTGCCCGCATCCCGTGCCTCCAGGATCCTGCCGTGGATGAATTCGATGGCGCCGACGTCCACGCCACGTGTTGGCTGCGACGCAAGCAGGACGGTGAAGTCCCGTTCGCCGCCCATCTCGCGCGCGATCACGATCTTCTGCTGGTTACCGCCGGAAAGCGCACGTGCCGCGAGGCCAGGAAGAGGCGGCCGGATGTCGAACTCCGCCACGCGCTGTGCTGCGTTGGCGGCGATCCGCTCGCGGTCGATGGAGAATCGCCGGCCATATCGGTGCTGGAGACCGAGAATGAGGTTGTCCGCGATCGGGAAGTCGAGCACCAGGCCGCGCAGGTGTCGGTCCTCGGGCACATGCGAGAGCCCACGGTCCGCCCGGGTGCGGACGTCTTCCGCCGTCACGTCCATGGTGCCGAGCAGGACCTGGCCGCTGGCTATGGCGCGAAGTCCGGCGATGGCCTCGATGAGCTCCGTCTGTCCGTTCCCCTCGACGCCGGCAATCCCGAGAATTTCGCCGGGTGCAAGATCGAAGGAGACGTTGTCCACCGCGCGAGCGGTGCGTTCGCCCGCCACCGTGAGATTGTGCACGGCGAGGGCGGGCCCCGCCTTGCGCGCGGTTGCGGGCGCGCCGGTCTTTCGCGTCGGCAGCGCAACGTCACGGCCAACCATGGCGCGCGCGATCGCGCCGGACGTGGTGTCCGCCGTCCGGATGCGCTCGACGGTGCGCCCGCAATCGCGCGCAAGGCGGGGC